>CAYZYR010000001.1:0-61105 GCA_964482785.1 uncultured Candidatus Saccharibacteria bacterium
TACTCGAACAGTTGGTAAAGTTAATGAACACAATTCCAATTAATAATCTACGAGCGCAAACAAAGCTAAAAGAGGAAATGGAAAGATATCGAAAATTCACTGAGACCATTCTGCTGCAAAAAGATAAAAACTCTGAAGTGCCAAAAGTCGATCTCCGCAGCTTTGCCAAATATGTATTAAGGGAGGGGAGTCGCGATGAAAAACGTGAGATAATAAACTGTATTGGAACGACAATTTACTTGAAGGATAGAAAGATTTATCTAAAGTAGATTTTCTAATTAACACACCAACATTATCTTATTTGAGAAATATGGTTGATGGGTAATAATTGCTGATTTTATCAATACCATCAATTTTCAGATTTGAAAAATACCAAAAATCATTATCAGTTAAACAAGATCCAATATCTTTCTCAATATTGCAAGTAATATTGGGACTAGTCGGAATAATTTTAACGTCTGAATTAGTGTTTATAAATTTGAAATACAAGTTTCTATAGCAAAATACACCTCTTCCACGAAGACCGAATAAGCATAGTGGAGGTGTCCGGACGATGTTTACCGAAGCATTGATACGTTTTCCCGTCTTAATGTCTTCATAGCGATAAAAAGTTGCTGTGCCCTGCAATTCGTATTGTGAAGTTCGCTCAAAGAAATGATTTGGTTTTTCATTCCCAAAGAAGTTGCGGATAGGATAAAAGATCAACAACAGCACAACGGATATCAAGAGTATAAATTTGTTAACCGTATTCTTATCTTTAAAGTAAATAACAATTGCAAAAAATACTACCCAGATGAGCAGAATTGATAGTTCATCGAGATGAAGATAATAATAGATATCTTGCATAGTCGCTAAGGCTTTTACTTCAAATTATTATTTTATTGAATTAATAAATCGGTTATAAACCTCTAGGTCTTGAGTTTTGAAAGCAATATCACCTGTGTTAAGAGTTGTTAGATAATACTCGCCATTTATTTTTAGCTCGGAGATTACTGATAGTGTATATACTTTATTTAAATTGTCATATGGGCTTGTCGAATACTGTCTGCTGATTTTTGGATTATTTAAATTAATTGTTGTAGCCTTAGCATCTGGATGATATTGTTTTTCAGATTGTATTTGGTAATCATATACTGAAGTGTTCTTCGCATGCTTTGCAGAAAACCCTATTGAGGTGAAATGGCTGCTATGATCTTTACTGCATGTAGCCATAAAATTATTTGACTTTGCGCCAGCGAAATTTGCAGAAGCTGAGTCAGTAAAATCTTTAGGGATACTGACCACAAAGGTTCCGCTGGTACTAATCGTCTTTGAATATGTAATTGTTATGTTTTGCCACTCGCCTTTGCCATCACATGGAGTAACAGCATTTTGATTAGTTTGTGTTTGGGCAACTGGTACAGCAGGAACAGGGGAGCTTGTAGTCGGGGTAGATTTGGATGCCTGATAACCATAATCAAAATCAAGTGTCTTTAACAACTTAATTAACTGACTTGCTGAAAAAGACTTTTCGTAAGTTACAATATTTACTACTCCGTTGGGTTGATCATAGAACAACTGGAGTCCACTAGGCGATGAGTTTGTAACAAATTCGGTTTTATAAATCGCCCCCTTGTGCCCATCGTACTCAAATTCTTTAACCAAAGAAGTTTTTTGAGAACTGTTTTGTTGCTGATATTCTTTTATCTTAGAATCGTAAGTAGTATATTTAGTATTGTAGTCTTGATAGAAACCAACCATATCAACACCGCCAACAGTACCGCTTTTTTCAATTGAGAAATTATAAGTACAATTAAATTTTCCTATATTGTGTTCTGTTAAGAAATATTTATTAGGAATCATGCCGTTCGTTTTATCAGTAACCAGGCATAGCTTATCAATTTTTCTTGTGACCTTATTTTTAAATATAAAAAGGTAATAACCAGCCCCTCCAATTAGAAGGATTGTGATTAGTAAGATGATAATTACTGGGGATTTTTTCTTTGTCGAATCACCAATTTCACCATTATTATTAAGAGTTTGACTGGAAGTGTCATCTGAAATAGAAGGATTTGGATAAATTGAATTAATATTAGAATTTATGGGTGGTGGAATCGTCTGATTATTCTCAGATTGTTGAGTTGATAATCGATCGGTAGGCGGATTGCCAATATCCCCACTTTGTCCTAGATTGGCACCTGCAGATACATTTGATGAATTATCCTGCATAGTTTCACCTGTTTGTTGTTGTATTGGTAAATCTTCTTCTGGCATTTTCCCTCCCTTTATTTTTTCATATTGTCGATTAGTCTAAGTTGATAAAGTTATTAAACTGAAAGTATGCGCAAAATAATACAAAATAATTGTTAATAGGCAAAATACAATTCCTAGGGCTGCTTTTTGTTTTGATGTTTTTCTTTTGTGGGCTACGGCTAATTCGATAAGTGAACTTACAATTCCAAGTAGTAAAAATATTAGCATAGCCGGAAAAGATACTAATAAGATATTAACCGATCCTGCTTGACATACTCCAATAAAAATAAGAAGACAAATTAATGAGATCAGTCCAAAAATATATCCAAACCTTGAAGGCTGTGGTTGAGGGGATTGGCCTTCCTCAGATTGATTTAATCTTAAATTATCCATTGATAATACCCCTTTCAATTATACACTAAACTTTTTACCTACACCAAAAACCCTAAGATTTGTAAGATTTAAACTGACTATTCAACAATACCCTTGCCTCGTAAGAATTCTTCTGGATCATCAATGCCATTTTCAATTAGAAGCGTGAAAGAATAGCCGAGAGCGTCGGCGAATTCCATACCCTCAAGTTCCAAACAATCTTCTTCGGGCAAAACTTCACGGCAAGCATTAGCCAGGTCTGTCGAAGAAGGTTCGCCCTCCATCTTAGATTCGGTGGCCAGATTGCCTAAATCTTCGGGAAAGAGAATAAACGGCTTACTACTATCTACATCACCTAGATCAATCGTTATCACCTCGCCAGAGCTGCTGACGAACTCTATGTAACCAAGAGTCTCAAACTCATTAGGGCTGATGACTATAGCCTGATTCATAAGATCGGCACGAGAAATTGGTGTGCCCATCTCTTGGAGATAGGAAAGGTAGTTTACCTCATAGTCGATTGGATCTATTTCGCCAGCCTCTCTGCGACGCATAAGCTCTTGGTATTGGGCACTAGTCAGATCTACATTTTCGACTTGGGGTCCCTCTACGAGCTTGCGAAATTGTTCAGGAATCGAATCATCGTTATTCTCAAATTCCATAGTTGCCTCCTTTTATGTTCTCTCAACCATAGTTTATCACTTTCAATCATTAAATTCATCTTTCTCAAACTGGTCAATTTCCATTGACAAAACAGGTTGTTATATGGTATAGTACTACTTAACTTGGGTGTAGGCCCCGACCTGGAGAGGTATCGTAAAACATACTTGTCTCTTTGCACTGCTAAAGCGAAGACGACGAAAGGTCATTAACATGGCACGAATCAGAAAACTTGGAGAACTCGACTATCCGGACCCTGAAATATGGGGCGATATCGGCAAACTCCCTTTTCGAACTGACAAGGAAGGGGACTCGTATACTGTAAGCATGGTGCTGAGATTGGATCAACCAATCATTGTGCCAAAACAGGTCATCGACCTGAAGCGAGCTGATATGAGAATCGTCCATCGAGAAGTCATGGGTGATACCACTTCCATCTCGACATCGGAAGTGATCAACCATTTAGGTGGCGTGGTCACTGCGGATGGTTACGATATTCTCGATTGTCCTGACCACTGGCCAGCTGTCATATCGCTGATGCCACAGGAACTTCTCTTGGCAATAAGTAGCCAGCAGCGGCTGAGGGCCAGTATTTCGCTTCGCGCCATGCCGAGCGACAATACTAGTACAACACATCTCATGATTTGCCTCCACCAGCTCGATCGGATCGGCTTCCCTGATCGCTTCTTGCAGGCGTTTGCCCGTAAGCTCAACAAGTGGCTTGGGATAGCTCGAATGGAGCTTGAAGGGGCGAGTTAAGTTCATTCCTTTCCTTTTAGGGCGGGAGATTAGTTTCTCGCCCTTTTATTATGCATTTAAAATGGCTTGATCGTGAACCTTTTCGGTTCGATATTCCGATCGCTGGTGACAATCAAAAAGTCCGAACTCAATGTTCGGACTTTTTGATTAACAGGTTAGAAACGATTGACGCGTGTCGGTCTTTGACACGATCAGAACTCTGCTCCGCGAGTAGGACTCGAACCTACAACCTAGTGGTTACACTTAATCCAACTATTACTAGTGGCGTGGACTATCTCTTCGCCATATCCGTTTACGGGTTTAGGCGCTAGGCGCTTAGTCTCTGAACCTTCCCATAAAATGGGCTTGGCTGCGGATTACCCTTTGTCTGCCATCCATTAGGGCTTCCCGTCAATTCACCTAGTTTTCACTCCGACGTTTCCATCGAAGGCTGCATAGAGTGTATTTCTCGGTGGCAATTCGAACAGAGTAAAACGCATTTATCTAATTCTGTTTTAGCACTTTCTCAAGATCTGGTATATCCTTTTAAAGAAATACCGAAATCTTTACCAGATAAATAATGGAAATCAAGCGCTTCCATACATTTATTATAGCCACAGATGTTACACTTACCGCCTTTGTACTTGATAGCATTTTCTTTCAAGATTTTTTGTCTTGTTTTCACTGCTTTTATTAAATACTCTCGGCAGTCGGCATATTTTCTTTGATCAATACTCATATAATAATTATATCAGATTGATAAATTCTCTACAGCCACCCGCTCTACCATTGAGCTATCGCGGAATATATATTGTTAAGTTTCCGCCACCCCATCAACTTCTGTGGCGGGCACGGAATAAAAAAGTACCTTTTCAAAGTGCATCAATATTTTAACATCTAACCAGTTGTCTGTAAAGATGTTTTACTGTGCAATGGCTACGATTGGGGACCGCTATGAATTCATCAGAAGCAAGAGCAATTATTTCAAAACCAAACAATTTGGAAAATTTTAAGCAATCGATAAAAAAAGACAGCCTAAATTCTCTCTACATCCTCGCCGACTTCGACCGGACTTTAACCAGAGCCTATTTTGAGGACGAATTTATCCCTTCTGTCATTTCAATTTTAAGAAACGGCGGCTTCTTAACTCAAAAATATGCCGACCAAGCCCACGCCCTTTTTAATAAATATCACCCCATTGGAATTGATCCCAAAATCCCCGAGTCGGACAAAAAACAAGCTATGTATGAATGGTGGATCACCCATTTCGACCTCCTCATCGACTCCAGTTTAAATAAAAAAGATATCGTCGAAGTGATAAAATCAAGTAAAATCCAGCTTCGCTATGGTGCCCAAACATTCTTCCAATTCCTCCACACTAAAAATATCCCCCTCATCATCCTTTCTTCCGCCACACTCGGCACCGAATCAATCGGTCTCTTTTTAGAAAAAGAAGGTGTCTTAACCAATAATATTCATATTATCTCCAACTCTTTTGAATGGGATGATAATGGCTTCGCCGAACAAATCCGTGAACCGATCATCCACACTCTAAACAAAAACTAAATTCATCTCGAAGAAATGCCTTTCTATGATCAAATATCTACTCGTCGTAATGTCTTGTTAGTCGGAGATAGATTATCAGACAACAAAATGATCGAGGGGCAAGATCATAATAATATTTTAAAAATCAGTTTCTACAATGAAAAAACACCAACTCGTCTAAATGACTATCAAGAAATTTTTGATGTCGTCATAACAGGCGACGGTCCGCTCGATTTTTTAAATAACTTGCTCCAAGAATTCGATAAATAACTTTTAGTTTCGACTTTTATCTGTTATTGTATTTATATAATAGTAGTAGCTGCAATTCGAAGGAGGGGAATGTCTCGAAAACCAAATATCAAAATTGGCGTTTCTGGTTCGGCCACAAACAACTGCGCTCCAGGCGCCTATAAAAAATCGCGCCAAGTCGGTCAAGCTATAGCCAAACAAGGCGCCGTTTGCGTAACAGGGGATACTACCGGTGTCCCTCTTTATGCCGCCAGAGGATCACATTCGGCCGGAGGCATCACAGTCGGGATTTCTCCCGCCCATAGCCAAGAAGATCACGAGCGCCGCTATCGCCTTCCCTTAAACGACATGGATCTTATCATCTACACCGGTTTTGCTTATTCCGGTCGCAACCTATTATTTATCCGATCTTGCGACGCCGTTGTTTTCATTTGCGGCCGCATCGGCACTTTAAACGAATTCACCATCGCCTTCGAAGACAAAAAACCGATCGGTATCCTTACCAAAACAGGTGGCATTACCGAGGAAATAGACAATATCCTTGACGTTGCCCAGCGCGGCCGCAAAAAAATCGTTTTTGATGACAATCCAGACCGCTTAATAAAAAAATTAATAGAATTAGTAAAACAAGATCACAGAGAAAAATATCACTCTAAAGATTAGATCGGAGTGTCATGAAATTAAAATTCTACGGTGCTGTAAGTGAAGTCACTGGCTCTAATATATTGGTAGAAACTGAACAATCCCGCTTTTTGGTAGATTGTGGTGTTTTCCAAGGCCGGAAAATGGTCGAAGATCGAAATTACGAACCTTTCCCCTATAACGCTCAAAGTATAAAAGCGGTTATTTTAACTCATGCTCATCTCGATCATTGTGGCCGTCTGCCTAAGCTCTATCACGCCGGCTTCAGAGGTAAAATCTACTCAACCGCTGCCACCAGAGATCTCGCTATAATGTCTCTGACTGACAGTGCCGAAATTATCGAGGAAGAGGCCTCAGAAGATGGCCGTCTGCCTTATTTTACTCAAGACGATGTCAATCATCTTGCCCCGCTATTTGAATCAATCAACTATGGTGAAATCGTTGAAAAAATTCCCGGTGTCAAATTTCGCCTGAGGGAAGCTGGACACATTCTCGGTTCGGCTTCAATAGAAGTATGGGCAGACGGCCAAAAAGCCGTCTTCTCCGGCGATCTTGGCAATCATCCAGTTCCCATACTCAGAGAACCCGACAAAATCGACGAGGCCGATATTGTTGTTATGGAGGGCACTTACGGTGATGCCTTTCATGAAAACCTTCAAAATCGCAGTAAATATCTCAAAGACGCCATTCATTATATTACCGGACGCAATGGCGTTTTAATGATTCCCTGTTTTGCCATCCAACGTACTCAGGAAATACTTTACGAGTTAGATAAGTTAATAATAGACAAACAAATAAAGTCTGATATCCCCATCTTTGTCGACAGCCCGCTTGCCATAGAAGCAACCGAGATTTTCGGTCGTTATCCCAATCTCTACGATCAGGAAGCTAAGCACATCATGCAAACAAGTGGTGATTTTCTCCATTTTAAAAATCTAAAGTTCACACCTAAAGTCGAAGATTCCAAGTCAATCAATTTCGTAGATCCTCCTAAAATCGTTATCGCCGGTAGCGGCATGATTACCGCCGGTCGCATCACTCATCATCTAAGGAGATATATTTCAGATCCTAATAGCTATCTCCTTATCGTTGGTTATCAAGTAGAAGACTCGACCGGAAGACAGTTAGCAGACGGCTTGCGTCGTATTCATCTTTTTAGAGAAAACCACATTGTTTGTGCCCAAGTCGAGGTTGCCAGTTGTTTCTCCGCTCATGCAGACCAGAAACAGCTACTTAAATGGCTCGGCCACATCAAAGGTGCTAAGCAAGTCATCCTCAATCACGGGGAGGCCACCAAATTAACCAGTTTATCACAAGTTATCCACAGTCAGCTCAATATAAATGTCGAAGTCCCATCGACACTTGGCCAAGCTTATGACTTTTCCACAGTTTCTGTGTAAAAGCTAAATTTAAAAAACAAACGTTAAAAATAGTCGGATCTCTCCGACTATTTTATTTAATAAAAAGCCTTATCCAACACATTTCTTATCGCAAACCGTTTCTCCATTCACATCATCTTTTAACTATAAAACCACAGTCAATAATAACTAGACATTAAACCTGTAAACATTTCCTTGCAATATACTCCCCAGTAGTATATTGTGGAAAGCGGGGAGTATAAATAGTGGATAAAGTTTCTTCTTATTATCCCAAATACGCCTTATCGACTGTCGGACGAAGTATTCATAAAGGATTGAAAATGAACGATTCAACTAACAAAATAATCAGCCGCCTCCATCGCATAGAAGGTCAAGTAAGAGGTGTCGAAAATATGCTTAGAGAAAAAAAGAGTGTTCCACTCATCATCCAACAACTCGAAGCTGTCCGCTCTGCTACTACCCAAGCGGCCGCCTCCTTGCTTGAAGATACCGTTTTACAAGAGGGCTATCAGCTCTCTGATCAGGATGTCATAACTCTAAAAAGGATTATTAAAAAAATATAAATTCAAAAAAGAAGAACCCTAGATCCTGTCTTATCCGCGAGCTTAAAGAAGAAATTAGCGTCGATGTTCCACCTAAAGATTTAACAAAATTTAGCATTTTTACTGCTAAAGCCTCTGGACAAGAACAAAAAACCATCCAAATAACTGTCTATACTGTTAATAAATACTTTGGTCAAATATCTATAGATTCAGAAATTGAAGACATCAAATGGATCGATAGTCATACCAATAATATAAAAATCGACTCTATTTTCGGGCACGAAGTCATCCCACGATTGAAACAACTTGACCTAATAAATTAATCATCCAAAGTCGATAAATCATATCTGTCATCGCAGATATCTCAAATTTATCTTATAAGAAATACTACCCTATAAATATTAGAATTATATATTTCAATATTTATAATTTTTGATTTTTAGCTTTTTATTTATGAATATAAACAGGCATTCCTACCACAGCCCAATCATAAAGCTCTTTCGCCTGGCCAGCTGCCAAGCGTACGCATCCATGTGATACCGCTTTTCCAATATCGCTGACCCCTTCTTTTTTCCCAGTTCTCATGTCGACTGGTAACTCATGAAATCCTTGCCACGCTCCCGATTTATCTTGCGCGAAAGCCATCCACCAAGGCATTATCCAAGGGAATTCTTTCCCAACTGAGGCTTTGTTTTTAATTTTAAATATCCCCTCGCGAGTTGGTGTCGATTTTTTACCAGAAGAGACTCCATAGGTCTTTACAAGATTTGCCCCTTCCCATAAATACATTTTCTGCTGACTAAGATTGACCTCGATGTATTTTCCTTCATACATCCCTGGCGTGAACGGAGGATCCACTGTCTTAGTAGCAAAAGATTTAACATCAACCTGTAAAGCTAGATTATAATTTTTATTCTCCACACTACTAGCACTATCCACTGCTACATTTTCCGCCGGAACCTCTGTTTGTGGCTGAGTCGGCTTTATTTGATAAGTTCCTTCTAAAATAGAAACAATATCATTAACCGTTTTTTCTTTAGTTAAAGCTCGCCCATCCTTTCCTTCTTGCAAAACACTTCCATCTTTCGATGATAATTGTTTCTCTCGTGGTAGAATGTCGATCTTTTTAGCAATACTAGCTACATATTTTGCAATATCATCTTTTTTTAGATTTGCTTTTATTACCCCGCCCTTATAATCAAAGCTAAACCATTTAAGAATATCTCTTCGTTCTAAAGTGTATTTTTTATTCTCGAATAATAAAATAATTTTCTTGTCCGATGTCTGTTCTGCCATTTGTTTAGCCTGTGTAAAATCACTCTCTTTAATCTTTGCCTCAAGGATAGTAGACGGTAGGTTGACAGCAATATTACCATCCCAATTTCCGTTCTTTATTCGACTATTCAAACTTGAATATATTAAATCAGTAACTTTTTCCTTGTCTACTCCCATTCCTGGCAATTCTTTATCAATAATAAGATTATCATTTTCCAATCGGATTTTTGCATCCACCGGTTCCTTATTAACTTGAGTTATTATCTCACTCAATTTAACATCAACCTTATTGCGATTTAATCTAAAAGAGATCTTTTCGTTATACTGTTTTCCTTGTAAATAGTCGTAAGCCAAGATAAATGAGTCTTCGACAAAATTCCCACTATTCTGCTCGCTGTAAAGATTATCAAATGCACTTATCCAACTATATCTTAGCCCTAAGTCTTTAATCGGCAATTCAAATTTTTTATCGGCAATATCTAAAACTATTTTTTTATTCGTTATATTACCTATTTCATGTTCCAAAATTTTCTTCGACTCGCCGTACTGTTTTCCAGACAGATTTATCCCTGCAAAAATCGTACCAGGCCTAAATCTATCTTTATAAAAATACCCAAGTACCATCGGAATAGTCACTGTTAAAATAGCCGCTATAACAATAAAATATGCGACCCCGATTCCTATTCGCTTTATTTTAGGATTTCTAAAATTCAAAAAAACTCCAAAATTTTCCGTTACATTAATATTTTAAATTTTGTCATTAATCTCGTCAATATAGATCTGGTCAAATATTAAGTTTTATGATAATATTATCTTATCTGTCTCTGTAAGTCACTTTTATTCCCCAGTCAAGGCCACTAAGCCATCAGCTGTCAATTTATTATATACTACGGGCGTGTAGCTCGCAGGTCGCAGAGCGCTTCTCTTATTACAAGATACATAATAACCAATCACTAGGCAAAAAGCGTAACAAGAGAAGCGGGATTGAGAAAAACCTTAAAAATTAAATAAAGCTTGTTTATTTTACGGGCGTGTAGCTCAGCGGTTAGAGCGCTTCTCTTATAAGGAAGATGTCGATGGTTCAAATCCATCCACGCCCACACAAATTTGCCTCTTGCGGCAAATAATCCCCACATTGACGAGTGTTCATAGCTGGCTTAGTGTGGAAGTATGGAACAAGAATCTAAAATGATAATTGAAGATTTGGCTGGAATTGCTGCCCAATCATTCACTAATTTAGAGGTTAGTATTGATAAGCGTTTTGATCAAGTTGATCGAAGGTTAGATATCTTGTGGAGCAAGGCCAGCTTGATATTAAACTACGCTTAGATAATACGGCTCATAAATTTGAACTCAAGGATCTTGAAAAACGGGTGGGCTCATTAGAAAATAAAGCAAAGTTCGCCTAATTGTTTATAGAGTACTCAAATATTTCTTCTGTTTTAAGCGCTAAATTTTATATTAAACCTTTGATGTCCATATACTTTTCAGATTGAGTTAGTTCTAATAATTGTTCAAAGATCCTCCCCTCGGGGCCACCAAATAAAATTTTTGCTAAAATTTGAATTATTGAACGTCGAGCAAGGCGAGACGGGACATTACAATTGCTCTGGAAATTCAGGGCTTAATTTTATGGTATTAAATTGTATTCAGGAATTTTTTCAAAATATTTTCGTTCTTCGTTAAGTTAAATACCACCATAAGATATTTCTCCGGCAATTCGTTTATTTCTTACAGAATTACAGCAACAGGCAACTCATTTGCCAATCTGAAATGATGCTGTACCATGTTAAAACTAGTCGCACAAACAAGATGACTTTAACTGAGACAGTCGCCTCTATTAATTATAGTCAGTTTTAACTTCGCTTTTGCAAAAGGAACAGCAATCTAAAAAAGGGGTACTGTACAGTTTTTATATCTCATGGTCTATACTGATCCATGATATCTTCAATTATTTTTGGTTTATACTTGGGATAATTTTGGGAGATATACTCGTCAATCATTTCTTGGCCCCCAAACGCGCGACAAGCCTTATCAATGATTGTTCGGTCTATTTTGAAATCTTGGCCAAATTTTTGTTTTTGGATTTGAAAAAAGTTATCCATGTCAGCATTAAATACCTCTTTAGATAATGGCTGATTGAGATCACATTCTGACATATTTCTCCTTTAATTATATTTTATAATTTTAAATATTAAAAAAAGATTAAGAGCATTAATATTTTTACCGAAATCATTTCCTAGTAAAACTCCAAGAAATCATCAATTTAACTCCTCATAATTTTATTTTTTGTGAACCTTTAAATAACAACAACTTGCTAGACAAAAATTATCAAAATTTTTTTATATTCTTAAAGATATGTCGACAAACTAATACACAAAAGAAAATCAACAAGCTGTTAGCAATCTCTTTCAACTAACAATTTCCGACAATTCCATTGTCTGGCTTGAAAAATAGATCTTTGACAATACTACTAACGCTCCTTTAATAAAAACCCAAAATCTTCCCCCAATCCTCAACCAAAAAGATTTTTTCGCAAAATTGAAACAATAATTAAATCAACATCCAAAAGGTGAGTGCCTTTTCACAATTCTCTACAGAGCCTCAGATATTTTCCTCTTCTTTGACTATATATAGAAAACAACTTTCCCAAAAGCCATTTTTATATTTTTCCACTACTATATATAGTATAGAGTCTAAGCAATCCTACTATTGACAAACTAAAAAACCATTATAAGATAACAACAGGCTATGGTGCTAGTCATCTTAGGTTAATTCTAGGGTTAAAAGTTTTGCACTATGGTTAAATATTAGAGTAATACTTGCGGAGGGGCCAGGTCGATTTATAAGCCTGTTAAGTAATAACTCCGCTCGTTAATAAATTAATATACAGGAGGTCTTTGCATGATCAATTCTATAAAAAAATATTTATCAAGAATAGTGCTACTCTCTATGGTTTGCTACTCCGCTTTTGGCGTTGTATTCGCTAATATCCAATCAGCTCACGCCACATTCCATACCTATTTTGCAGAAGGTTTTAGCACTAGCTTTCCTGAGTTGGTAAGTAATGGTTGGACCTTCAGTGAGATCACTGAAACATATCCTTCAATTTATGGCGCCGCCGCCCCGTCCCTAAAATTTGATAGTTCCGGCGATACTTTAATAACGCCTGTATTCTCTAATGCTAACAAACTGTCTTTCTGGGCCAGGGGTCAAGCTAATAACACATCAGGCTCTCTAATTATTGATTACAGAGATTCAGCTGATTGGCACAATCTTAATAATTTATCAATCGTCAATAGTCAGCCTCAAAATATTGTCTATGATATCCCAGCTTCAGCCGTTCAAATTAGATTTACCTATCTCAAGACCATTAATAATGTCGCTTTGGACGATGTTTCTGTCTATCTTGATATTGATGACCAGCCCCCGGTAATTACCGGTGTTGAAGATGGAAAATATTATAACTCAGATTTAACCATCAATTTTTCCGATGATCAACCTGGTGTTACAGCCCAGCTTAACGGCACCCCATTCTCAAGCGGCACCACAGTTTCCGTTGAAGGCAGTTATAGTCTGGAAGTAGTCGATCAGGCCGGCAATAAAACCGCCGCCAACTTTATTATCGACAAAACTGCTCCTACTGCTACTGTAAGTTACTCAACTGTTTACCCTACAACTGAGAACGTAATTGCCACAGTCATTCCCTCTGAAACAATAGTCGAAGGAACCCTCACTCACGAGTTTACAGTCAACGGCTCCTATCTATTCACCTTTACCGACTTAGCTGGCAATACCGGATCAGTTGAGGCTGTTGTCGCCAATATCGATAGAACCAAGCCAATCGTCACTGTCACCAAAGATCCTTTATTCGACATCAGCAATCAAAACTACATCGTGACGGTTGAATACTTCGACGACAATCTCGACAAAAAAACCTATATTCTTGATTCATCTACCGAACTAAACTATGAAGGACCGGTCATCGTTTCGGGAAATGGCACCCACACCTTTGTTGCCATCGCCACGGATAAAGCTGGCAACCGAACCGAATCCGACCTGATCACCTTCGTCATCGACACTGAAGGACCATCGGCTCCAACCAACGTCATCGCTTTCGATCATCCAAACGATGCCGGTAAATCAATCGATATCACCTGGCAGCCCTCAACTTCTCCCGATATCGCAGGATATCAAGTCAAAGTCAGTAAAACAAATGTCGAAGCCGATGCCGACCCCGCTCTCACACAAAATCTCGGCAATATCACCAGTACCACTTTAGTTGGTCTCGAAAATAATATTCCTTATTACGTCTTTGTTTCTGGCTTCGATAGCTTCGGCAATGTCGGTAATTCAGGTTATTATCTTCTTCCAGTTTTCGCCGTAGATAATATCACCCCTCTTATCAGTGCGGTCACTGTCAAGGGTGCCGACATTCTAGAAGTAGCTTATAACTACAATAGTCTCGGTACTTCCGTTGTTGAATTATATGTTTCCACTGACAAAAATTTCTCCAACTATATAGTAGTAAATCAAAAACCAGCTTCCGGCCTGTTTACTCTTTCGACCGTTGATCCGACCAAAACCTATTATTTCAAACTTCAAGCTACCGATCTATTAGGCAATAAATCCGCCTTCTCAGAAATCAAAACTGGTTATATCGGATCAGATTACGGCAAAGGCGCCGGTCCAGTCACCATCTCAGCTCTACAGGAGCCAGCCCCGATTGCCGAAGAAGAGCCTGTTGTAATTGCCTCTACAGATACGCCCACAGTTAATAACTCTGATAAAGATAACTCTAAAAAAGACAACTCTGCTCCTGAAATAAAAGACGAACCAGAAGTTAAAGGGACTCAAGACAAAAAAGAAGAATCTTCCAAGAAAAACTGGTTCTTGATTATTCTGCTCTTCGCCGCTGCCGCTGCCGCCTACTATGGATACAAAAAACTCCCTAACGATGATTCAGGCTCTCCTATCTCTAAATCCAAAGAATCGAACACAGCCCCTAAAACTCAAGAAAATCCAAAGCCGCCAAAGAATGCAACTGATAGCAAGAATAAGAATTTCAAGAAAAAGAAATAATCGCGACACAAGAAGCTAAACAAAAACCCGCCTCTCAAACGGCGGGTTTTTGTTTATGATCATAAAAAATGTATAATAATAAAGCCATGGAAGAAAAACAAAGCAAGTGGAAACAGCTTAGTTCCAACTTTTTAAATATCATTTTAATCGGTTTTTGCCTATATCTAATTTTTCTTATTGGCAATACCATCTGGCAAAACTACAATATTAACAAAAAAGCCGAAGCCCTCGACGAGCAGCTTTTAATGACTGAAATAGAGAACTACCGTCTCCGAGATTATCTCGAGTATTACAAAAGCCCAAGTTACCAAGATATTGAAATCAGAAAAAGATTATTACTCAAAAAACCTGGCGAAAAAGTAGTCTATTTACCCAAGCGCGATCATGATAAATCCAGTGGCCCTCTAATTAATAATATTATTATGACCAGCCAAACCAATGAGAAAATCTATCTTCCCAACTACATAAAATGGTGGCGCTTTATTTTAAGCGGTTCTGCCGGATAATTTGAGAGTTATAAAGTGGCTGCGAGTGGATTTGAACCACTGACCTAAGGCTTATGAGTCCTTCGCTCTAACCAACTGAGCTACGCAGCCGTTATTTCGCCACTATTTTATTGAAGATTTTAGTTGCGGAGGCAGGAGTTGAACCTGCTTCCCATGGTTATGAGCCACGTGAGATACCGTTTCTCCACTCCGCAATGATTAATATATCACAAATCAATCTAATCGTCAATCAAAATCTGCGCTGCCAACCCATATAAAAATGTTCCCAAATATCTACATTGTTAATCCGATCAATTTATGTTAATATTTAACCTGGAGGTATAAGGATGAAAAATATTCCCATCATTATTTTTATTGCTTTGATTGTTTTTTCTGTTTGGGGACTACTTGGTTATCAAAAATCACAGGAAGTCAAACAAGTCCCGATCTCAAAAATCTCTCAAGACGTCAAAGATAAAAAAGTCAAAGAAGTCAATGTCGACGGCACTTCCGTCGTTGCCACTTTAAAAGACGGCACTAAAGAAGAAGCCTTTAAAGAAGAAGGAACCAAAATCCAGGATTATGGCATCACTTCCGAAAACACTACTGTTAATGTCAAAAATCCTTCCCGCGGTGCTTTTTGGACATCCTTTTTCTATCTCATCTTTCCCGCCCTTATTGTTGTTATTCTATTCTGGCTAATGTTCCGGCAAGCCCGTTCAGGTAACATGCAAGCCATGACCTTTGGCAAAACCACCGCCAGGCTTTTTAGTGGAAATAAACAGGTTACTTTTGCCGATGTCGCCGGATTAGTTGAACCTAAACAAGAACTATATGAGATTGTCGATTTTTTAAAAACTCCCGAAAAATTCCACAAATTGGGAGCCGAAATCCCCCGTGGTGTCTTGCTAGTTGGTCCTGCCGGAGTAGGTAAAACCTTGCTCGCCAAAGCCGTTGCCGGCGAAGCCGGAGTTCCCTTCTTTTCCCTTTCTGCTTCAGAATTCGTTGAAATGTTTGTCGGAGTTGGCGCCTCTCGTGTCCGCGATTTATTCCAAAAAGCCAAAAGAAACGCTCCCTGTGTTATCTTTATCGACGAATTAGATGCCGTTGGTCGTCAGCGTGGTACCGGTTTAGGCGGTAGCCATGATGAACGAGAACAAACTCTCAATCAGATCTTGGTTGAAATGGATGGATTCGAGACTGATTCTCGCGTTATTGTTCTCGCTGCTACCAACCGCCCCGATGTCCTTGACCCAGCTCTTCTCCGCCCCGGTCGTTTCGACCGTAAAGTTGTCTTAGATGTCCCTGACATAAAAGAAAGAGAAGAAATCTTAAAAGTTCACACCAGAAATAAACCGCTGGCCGAAGATGTCAACTTAGCCAAAATCGCCCAAGCCACCCCCGGTCTTTCCGGCGCCGATCTTAAAAACGTTATGAATGAAGCCGCTATCTTGGCTGCTCGCACCGATGAAAAAAAGATTTCTCAAAAATATCTTACTGAAGCCATCGAAAAAGTAATACTTGGACCCGAAAGAAAATCCCATGTTATGAATCAAGAAGAGAAAAAAATCGCCGCCTATCATGAAGCTGGTCACGCCATTGTTGGCCGATTTCTTACTCATACCGACCCAATTCATAAGGTTTCTGTTATTTCTCGCGGAATGGCTCTCGGATACACTTGGAGCCTTCCTTCCGAAGATAAACACATGCAATCTAAAAGCAAGTTCCAAGACGAAATCGCTCAACTCTTATCCGGCCGGGTTAGTGAAGAGATATTCTTCAAAGACTCTACCACAGGCGCTCAAAATGATGTCAAAAGAGCAACCAAAATCGCTCGCGATATGGTCACTGTCTTCGGTATGAGCGAGCTCGGTCCGATCTCTCTCGGTGAGAGAGAAGAGTATGTTTTTCTCGGCAGAGAACTAGGCGGGCATAAAAACTATTCTGAAGAAACCGCTTCTCTTATCGACCGAGAAATCGCCAAATTTATCCAAGAAGGTGAAAAAACTGCCAAAGAGACCATCTTAAAACACAAAAACGTTCTAGAAAAATTAGCTAAAAAATTGATCGAAGAAGAAACTGTCGAAGGCAGCGAATTAGAAACCATCTTCGCTGGCAAAGCCTAAAAAACCAGCCAAAGGTCAAAAACTAAAAACAAATTAAAAAGGCCTCTCATAGGCCTTTTTAATTAAACATCAAACAATGATACAATTAATATATGGTAACTGATTATCCTTACAACAAGCTCTACTGGATTGGCGGATGGCTTTTTGATTTCACCAAAATTATAACCATCTTTATTTTTATTATCCTTATCTTACACTTTTTTTTCTATACCATTTTTTCCGTCCAGGGGAACAGCATGGAACCATCTTTAATTAACGGTGATCTCATGCTAATAGATCGCATCTCTTACAAATTTCACTTTCCTCAAAGAGGAGATATTATCGCCCTCAATTTTCCCGGAGAAAATAACAGGAAATATGTTAAAAGAATTATCGGCTTACCAAACGAAAGTCTGAAGATCGAAAGCGGCCAAATCTTCGTAAACGGCCACCAAACCACTATTTCTGGCATTGAATCAGAAAATATCACCCAAAAATTAGATATTAAATTAAGCTCAACAGAGTATTTCGTCATCGGAGACAATTTGGCCGTTAGTTCCGACTCCAGGATTTGGGGTCCCTTAACCAAAGATAGTATCATTGGCAAAGCCGTTTACCGCCTCACTAATAAATTTCAATGGAGTTGGTAAATATCATCTAACCGATGGCCCCCTTAGTTGTGTCAGCTGGGAGGATAATCCACCGATCGTTTTTACAATATCCTCAACCGTAAATTCCGTATTAGATAAGTCCGACTCAATATACCAATCTGGCAGAACAATTCTATAATTTCTAAATCTCTTCGCCCACATCGATTCAACCTCAAACACTAGCGCATATGGTAAATATTGATAAAACAAACCGCTAGCCGAAGCCATCGCCGGCAACGGCTCCCGATCTATTAAAAAATTTTTAAAATTATTCCATTCATCCCTTATTTCCATCCCTTTCTTGCTCTGTATTGGTATAAGATAGGCAAATTTAATTATCACAAATGAAGATATTAATATTCCAACAAGTGGTATCAATAAAAAAGAAGACCGCAATGTTATCGCTACCCAACATGCCCCGGCCATTGAAATTAAATATAAACAAATAGCTGCTAGTTTGTATTTAATCCTCTGCTCATGAGGATTCTTGTCAAAGTAACCTAGTTTCGTTACTTCAATATAAACGCCCTCATATATTTTCCTCATCCTAGGACTAAATAACTCTTTCGATAAATTTTCCTGCAATTCGTCTTGCTTTGACCATAGTCTGTTATTCGAGAATATTTCATCATATAATTCCACCTCCCAATCTAGTAGCTGTTCGTCTGGGTTTTTTCTCTTCCCAAATATATATTTGCCCTGTTTTTTTATTATTATCAAATACCCTTTTTGGCATAGGTCAAGTATCGTCGCCACCAGAGAATGGGAATAAATTTTTTTATCGTACAAAACCCCTACCATAAGAGGGGGAAGATAAAAAGGCGACTTTTCTCTTTTGCCGTCTTTATTATCAAATTTAACCGCGCTAATCTTTCTCATCCAAATCACCATCAAAAAGACAAAACATATAAGTGGCAACAACAATCCAAAAATCGACCAGAATACCAACTCCTCTCCGCTCAAGTTTAAAAATATTTTCCTGTAAAAAGGCAAAGAGAAACTTCCCTTTTGCCAGCTTGCCGTAACAGTTAAGCCCGAATTTCCCGCCAGATCCGTTGCCCTAAAATTAAGATGATTATCCTCAGTCAATCTGTAATAAGCATTTCCTACCCCATGGAAGGCCAAAACCCTTACAGACTCATTGTCCACTTTTTTTATCGGCACCTCAGAATAGAAATCAATATCAACCGATGGAATATAAGGATGGTCGCCTGTAACAAAATACCATTTAAATAGTTCTCGGTCTCCAATGTATTTTATACTCTGGTAATTAGAAAAAATAATATCCCACCTGTTCGCCAAAACTTTGGAGCTGGTCAATCTTATTAAATCATTTTCTTTCTTCTTTAAAACATCTTGAGTTCTCTGTCCGTCTGCCTCTATTTTTAAATCAGAAGCAAAAGAGGTTCCTAAATTCCAATCCAATTTTTGTGGACGCACCGATTGGATCGTGATTTTATAATCAAATCGTCCGTCTTTCCTCGCCTTCGCCGTCGCTTTTACCCTGTCTAACTGTTCCGAATTACCTTTCGCCACACTCAAAAACAAACCTGTCGAAAAGACAGATAATATAAATAAAACTAAAAATTTTCTAATCCCTCCCAATTTTTTCATTCCAATTTCATTATATACCAAACATAATTTTAATACACTTATGGCTCATCTTAACAAAACCACAATCTTAATATAAGATATAAATATGATCAAAATTCTAAAAAAAGTAATTCGCAATCCTAGTGGCTTCCGCTCCGCCTCTATTATACTAATTCTAACCACCTTGCTCAGCAATCTCTTGGGCGCTCTTAGAAATTATTTTTTAACCAGAAATATTCCCGTCGATTCCCTCGATGTTTATTATGCTTCCTTCAGGCTTCCCGATCTAATCTTAAATCTCATGATCTTGGGCGCTATCTCATCTGCTCTCATGCCGGTCATCAATCAACACCTAGAAAAAGAAGAAAAGAAAGAAGCCTGGCATGTTATTAACTCTGTTATCAGTTTAGCTATAGTCGTTCTCTTTCTCGCTGCTATAATATTATTTATCCTCATGCCTTATCTAACCAATTTGATCGTCCCCGATTTTGAGTTAGCAAAACAAAATTACACCACTTTTATTTCCCGAATTCTCTTGCTATCACCCCTCATCTTTGGCGTCTCTTATATCATTAACGGCACTCTTAACTCTTTTCACCGTTTCTTTGCTTCGGCCATTTCTCCTATTGTCTACAATTTAGCCATTATTTTTGGCGTTGCCATTCTCTCACCAATGTTTGCTCGCGGTGATCCAAAGCAAGTTCTTGTTATCGCTTTTAGCGTCGTGATCGGAGCTCTTCTCCACTTGACCGTTCAACTACCCTCGATGAAGCATTTGGGCTACAAATTTTGCTGGTCTCTTGACTACAAACATCAATCTGTCCGAAAAATAGGCAAACTCATGATCCCCCGATCAATCGGTCTTGGCACCAACCAACTCATGTATATTTTCTTCACCGCCCTTGCCTCCGCTCAAGTCGGAAGTGTTAGCTATTTTTCACTTGCCAACGATATCCAAACCATGCCCACCGTTGTCTTTGGACTCTCTTTTGCCTCTGCCATCTATCCCGCTCTAACCGGAGCTTTCAATCAGGAAAATGATAAAAAGTTTTCCCAATACATTACCAAAACCTCCAAAATCATCATCACCCTCATGATTCCCGTTTCTGTTTTGTTTATCTTATTAAATGTTGGCATTATTCAAGCTCTTCTCGGTTTTGGCTTGCATGATGCCTACTTTACAGGTCGAACTTTAACTCTTTTTTCCGTCTCTTTAGTTTTCTCCGGTCTTGCCCCGCTTTTAGCCAGAGGGTTTTTTGCCATGCACAACACTCGAACCCCGACCATTGTCAGTATTATAAGTACCGTCTTATCAATTTGTTTTGCTCTGATTTTCAAATCTTACGGAGCTCCCGGTCTAGCTTTCTCATTTTCCCTCGGCTCTATTTTTAATGCTACCATCTTATATACTCTACTCAAAAAGAAAAACCCCGATATGGACGAGGATGACATTATAACCACCTTCTTTAAAGTTTTGCTTATCAGCGCCATTATGGCCGTCGTCGTTCAACTCTTAAAAGGATTTACCAGTAACTGGTTCGATGTAGTCCATAGTCGGGTTGGCGTTTTTGCCCAAGTAATCATTTGCGCCGGCGTCGGAGCTAGTTTGTTTATTTCTCTAGCCTATATTTTTAAAATAAAGGAAGTAGAATCACTATGGAAACGGGGAGCCAAAAATTAAAACAAGAAAATGAATTCTATCAAAACATGGATAAAGCCGGCACCAAAAACTCTTGCAGTTGCACTTCACTATCTCTAGTTTTTATATTCCTCTTTCTAATTTCGTCAGTTTTTATATATTTTATCGTCAAAGATCTTAATCAGACAAAAGATGTCAAAATATCCAAATTTAATATATTCGCAAAAAAGAGAATAGAAAAACAAATTATTATTACCGATCAAAATCTCCAAGAAAAACTCGACAGTCCACTCGGCCTTACTATCCCACTGTCCGCCAAAAAAGTCGTCATTACCCCAAGCGGCATAAAATTATCCGGAAAAATAAATTCTCTAAGCAAAGAGGAGCTCGTTTTTCTGATCACTCTTTCTATAAATGATAAAAAACTTGTCGTTGACCAAGTCAAATTAATCCAGGGACCGCCCTTCACCGCCAAAGTGCTTGAAGTGCCTATTAAAGCCATTAGTACAAGTTTTATTACTTTATTAAACAGCATGATAGGCGTTCCTATTTCGACATTTGATCTAAAATATGCTAAAATGACAATCACTGCCATATAAATTACATAGAGGAGGATTGTGGCATATGCGCCTGTTCACTGCTGTAGTGAGTATTTGTGTGCTTTTAGCTATTCTGATCGTTCAGTTAATCTGGATCACCAATCGTCCCGGTAAGAACAGTCCTACTTCTTTACTAACCAATGTCCTGCCAGTTCCGTACCGGATCTCGTCGAAACCAATAGTAGTTATGAAGGAATCCTATTACTATAAAGGTAGAACATACTTCATTCAGAGATTCGATCATTGCGATCGACTTATCCCCAGATGTATCCTTTATAGCCGTCGCGTTAGTCTTCAGTCAAAGTACTCATCCAATCAAGTCATGGTGACTCCGGGTGGATACTTTGATCCTCGCTCCCTTAGGCCCGTTGATTTCCTCAAATCGGACGGTAAGGAGATTGTAGGCAGACATATCGGCCGAGCCTTCATCTATCGATCCAAGACCGATCAATGGGGCATAAGTATCGACTATCAGCGCTACCGCAATGATCAATCAATAGAGCAAATCTTCGCCTGTGGAGAGCGGCTCTGCCCTCTGCGATATGATCGGCACGACACAGACTTTTCGTCTCAAAAGTACCAGCAAAAAATAAATATAGAACGTCAAGCGTTCGCTAGAGCTGTAACAAAAAGAGTGGCTATCGGGCTTGACGCTGAAGGCAATGCTTACATTATCAAGGCAAAGTGCAGACTTACTGAACTAGATGAGTTTATGTCTAAAAAATTAGGATGCACTCAAGGTCTAAATCTAGACGGTGGCAGCTCGCTCGATCAAACCCCGTTTATCATTGTCTGGGAGAGGTCATCTTCTCCCTAAAAGCCTGGGATCACCCAGGCTTCTGTTTTATCTATAACCAATTGTGCTAATTATTAAACCGGCCGCCATTAGTAATAATAAACCTGTTATCGCCCCGATTATTATCTCTTTGGCCTTACTGATAACAGCTGCTTGCCCGGCACTGGTAGTATACATATATCCGCCCCAGATTATCATGATCACTGCTCCTAGAGATGCTATTACCATAAACATTCCATATAAATCTTGAATATATTTTTCCAAACTTTCCTCACAAGAAATGAAAGTTCGATCCTCAAAACTGAAAATTGGCACCCCGAGAGTTACTTGCCCTTTAGGGCACTGTCCACTGCCTTGCGGCATTGAGACCGAACCTCCCGCTCCCTTTCCATCTCCTGCCCCACTTACACTTGTCACCGTTACCCGCTTCTCTGCTGTCGCGGCTAATTCATTAAGCTTTTCCGCTTTTGCCCTTAAGATTGAGTTTGTTAGTCCAACCCAAATATTCTTCCATATCTTCGATGTCCGGTCCATATAATCATTATTTTCGATGTAATCTCCTTGAACCGGCTCCATTCGTTTCTGAATTTGCTCGTTCAAATCGGCCTGTTCTTTAAAATAAGCCTCAATTTTGTACTCGTACTCTCCTTCAGTTACTTCGTTATCTGTAAATTTCGTCTCGGTTGTCTTAGCAATCACTTCTCCGTCCCTGTAGATATAATACACCTTTGCTTCGCAGATCTGATTCCAAGTTAAATTAACATAGTTACCCGATTCACTTACCTCTCCTGTTGTCTTTCCCTTATTTCCATCGACTATTGTTGTATCTGACAGTTCATCCATTTGCATAATACAAACTTTCCTTGTCTGTGGTTTCCCATTTTTAACATCGATCTCATATCGAGCCATATCATTCCATTTCCAGATTCCGTTCATATTTTTAAATGTTTTTGCCTGAACCGTATGTTTGCATGCCTGAGTCCCCGCCGCCTCAAAATCCCAGATATATTGATAAGCAAAATCGTCGCCCGTTATTGTTCTCTTAGCATGATCGCTTGCCAATATTTTTGGCACATAATTCCCCTTACAATCCGTTATCCATAACATAAACTCATCATTTTTATGTCCCATAAATTTGGTGTTTATCTGCATCGCGTTATTTGCCCCCAAATCAGCAGACTTGCTAGCAGAGATACTAATCTTACCCTTTATCTCTGCATTGGCGACGCTATCGAGATTAGTATTATCAATTACCTTCTCTACTCTCAAGGTCGATTTTGATACTTGAAGTATATCTTCGGGAACACAAGGCTCAGATAATGGTTTTTTCCCAAACAACGAAATAACCTCGATGTCGTAATTATTTGTATTTTGTGATTGAGGTATAGTCCATTGACTCTCTGCAGTGCAGTTTCCAGATGTGCATGTCTTTGGGAAGATAGCTTGATTCCACCCTTCTTGCAGAGCTACGCATACCGTCCGTCCGGAACTACCGGCGTCTTTGTTCGGATCCAAGACAATATGAGTAATATTAGGAGCATCATAATTAATCGTAACCGTACGAATAGTAATACGGTCTCCTTCCTTAGCAAGATTTGGATTAACAGTCATACCAAAACCATAAGAAGGAGAATTTTGACCGTCTTTAGCATTATCACTATCAGGCTTTTTATCTACCTCATCTTTTCTATTGGAGTCAGGTAAAATTATATCAGCCGCCGCACAAAGCCAATTGTTTTTATTCTCGCATTTCTTATCTATATATTTTTTGCCTTTCTCAATAATATTGTCCTTAGTAACAAAATTATTCCAAGTTTCTTTCAAGCTAAAAGCCTGAACAGATTTAATATCATGTATTAAAAAACCGCCCGATATTATCAGTGCTATCATTAAAATAAAAGTCTTTTTTAACATTTCCCCTCCAACATATAACATCTACTTTATTATAATATAGTTATGAAATATTTTAAATAGATATTATAAGTCTAGATTAATTACCTCCAATCTGATAGAATATATTCATGAAAAATGTCCGCAATTTTGTCATCATCGCCCATATTGACCACGGCAAATCCACCCTTGCTGATCGATTGCTCGAATCAACCGATTCTATTCCTTATGGCCAAAATAAAGCCCAAGTCTTAGACACTATGGATCTCGAACGGGAGCGCGGTATTACCATCAAGTTAAATCCTGCTCATATGGCTTATTCTCAAGATGGTCAACAATACGTCCTTAATCTGATTGATACTCCCGGTCACGTTGATTTCTCCTACGAAGTAAACCGGTCTTTAGCCGCTGTCGAAGGCGCTCTCTTAGTTGTTGACGCTACTCAAGGCATTCAGGCTCAAACTATTGCCAATCTTTATCTAGCCCGCCAACATAATTTAAAAATAATTCCCGTCGTCAATAAAATCGACCTTCCCGCCGCTGAGCCGGAACGCATCGCTCTAGAGATCTGCGAATTATTAAAATGTGACCCGGACGATATTATTTATGCCAGCGCCAAAACAGGCGAGGGTATTGACGATATTCTAGAAGCCATCATAGATAGAGTTCCTGCCCCCAATTCTCCTCTCGACCAACCACTCAAGGCCCTCGTTTTTGATTCATTTTATGATCCTTATCGAGGTGTCGTTGCTTATATTAGAATTATCGACGGCATCCTTACCTCTCGCGATAAAATTAAATTAATGGCCTTAAATACTCAGGTTGAAACAGAAGAAGTCGGTCATGTCTGCCTCGGCTACAAAAAAGGGGATAAACTTCAAGCAGGTGATATTGGCTACATCGTCACCGGCTTAAAAAACGTCAATCTCTGTCGCGTCGGCGATACTATAACTCACCAAAACACTCCTGCCTCCGATCCCCTTCCTGGCTATCATGAACCACAACCCATGGTCTATGCTGCCATTTTCACCCAGACCGGCGAGTCGGCCCTTCTTCGCGATGCCCTCGATAAATTAAAATTAAATGACTCTTCCTTGGCTTATGAACCCACTAATTCCGACGCTTTCGGCTATGGATTCCGCGCCGGCTTTTTGGGCCTTCTCCATTTAGAAATTATCAAAGAGCGACTCGAGCGCGAATATAACCTTGAGCTGATCGTTACCACTCCGTCTGTCGCTTACAAAACCAATCTCATAGGCGGTCAAACCCGTTACGAAGAGCCTTGGGTTGATCTTGAAGTCATTTCTCCTCAAGCCTACATCGGTGCTATCATGGAAATGACCCAAAACCGCCGCGGTATCTACAAATCTATGGAATATCTCGCCGACCGCGTCATTTTACGCTACGAAGCTCCTCTTTCCAGTCTCATCATCGACTACTACGACCAATTAAAATCCCTCTCCCAAGGGTATGCTTCGCTTGCTTACAATTTAATTGGTTACCGTCTCGGCGACTTGGTTAAAATGGATATATTCGTCGCCGGCGACAAAATCGATGTCTTGACCCAAATCGTTCCCAGATCAGAAATCTCTACTCGCGCTTTCGCTCTTACCAAAAAACTCAAAGTTCTTATTCCTCGCCAAATGTTCGAGATCTCTCTTCAAGCCGCTGTTGGAGGCAAGATTATCGCCCGCGAAAACATCCCCGCTATGCGCAAAGATGTCATTGCCAAACTATATGGTGGTGACATTACTCGAAAAAATAAATTATTAGACAAACAGAAAAAAGGCAAGAAAAAAATGCGTCAACTCGGCCGTGTCGAAATCCCCTCTGAAGTCTTTATTAATCTTCTTAAAACCAACGACAATTAATCTTTACCAATTACCAATTCTTTCGTTATAATCCTCTTGGAGGACTATGTGAAAAATCGCAAATCATTCCAATATTTTATCTCAGCCCTGATCTTTCTATCCGCAACCGTCAAAACTTACGCTGTTTGTCCAGTTTGCACCGTCGCTGTCGCCGGCGGTGTTGTCTTGGCCGAAAAATACGGCATCGACAATACCATTACCGGTATCTGGATCGGCGGCCTAACCGTTTCTCTTATTATGTGGACCCAAAATTGGCTTTCAAATAAAAAATACAAAATAAAATATCAAGAAATTATTGTTCCTCTAGTCTATTTCTTACTTATTCCTCTCCCTTTATTTTTAATGGGCACTATCGGTAGTCCTTATAAAATGCTTTGGGGTATCGATAAATTACTCCTCGGCATGATCTTCGGCTCGATCGTCTTTTATATTGGTGGCAGTTCTTATCAATATTTGAAAGCAAAAAACAACAACCACGCTTATTTCCCATTCCAAAAAGTCGTCCAGCCGGTCCTGCCCCTTATTGTTTTAAGTTTTATTTTTTATTTAATTACGAAAGGGTAGCCTATGTCTAAGCAAGAAGTCTCACAGGGTAAAAAAGACAAAATAGATCAGCTTATCAAAAAAATAGAGGACAGTCGCGACAATAAATTAGACCTTTCCTCAGACGAAGATCTTTCCATCGCTATCATGAATCTCATTTCTATAGAAGAACATTTCTTTTTCACCGGTGCTAAAACCGGTAAAAACGATTATTTTGAGCTATTAAATCAAACTCGACAGATCCGCGGACAACTCTTAAAAAAAATTGTCAAAGATTATAAAGGAGAAGTTTGGTGTATTTCTAAGCATCTACTTGCTGCCTCCATGCGCCTTATGGAAGTTGGCACCAAGCAACTTTCTCGCGACAATAAAGAAGAAGCCTATGACATGTTCGAAAAAGCTTACAATCTCTACTCCCTTTTCTGGGGCCTAAATCTCAAAGCCCTAGACCTTTCGGACGTTAAATCTCTTGAAGATGACCAGTTAAATAAAAAAGACACTCAAAAAAATGGCTACATGGGTAAGCTAGGAGAATTAGTCAAAAAAGCCATTGACTGCTGTATCGAATAATTTTTTCTTAACGACATCAAAATTCATCTGTATAATTTGTATTTGTCTGGGGAGTTAGTTATCCCAAGTGGGTTGGCTAATTTTGTTCTTTATAGGACATGGCCATAAGTTTATCTCATGTTCTATATAGTTCGCCCTAAAATCTATCATTGCATAGAGGAAAGCAAAAAATGGAAAGTGACAAGGATGGGAAAGGAATGAGCTGCGACAAAGGAGTGTCTGACAAAGAAGACATTCCCGCCAAGAAGCTGATGCTCGTAAGAGCGGCCTACGATGAGAATATCAAGGGACGGCCTGCTAATGAATTGATGGCTATTGGACGCTCTCTAATGTTCAATCTCCAGTCTGGATGGAGCAGTATTACTCCTCCCTGTCGAGCAAGTCTAGAGCAAATACTAGAAGGGTATGGACAAAAGGTCAGGACAAGTTGCCATGAGGCTTTTAGTAATGCCGTTACTGGACACGGCATCCATAAGAACCATCTCAATAATATTTTGACACTGGTATCTACTCATCGTATCACTCAGATCGAAGCATGTTTCCGATATGGTAAACTGGGTAATATTCCACAGCAGGTGTCGTGCTTAAGAGGAGCACTTAAGAGTATAATCGCTGAATCCACAGGCAATATCTTGGTTGTATTACCTGTGATCAAAGCCGATCTTGCTCTCTATTCGCTCATACACTCGAATAACCATCCCACTCTTAAGGAGATCCCGTACATGTTCTCTGACTGCAAGGCAGTCGAAGTCGATCTGGTCGGCAATCAGGTCATCGACTTCAGTTCCCTCTCTCTTACGAGCTGACTCCAACCAGCTAAAAAGGGGCCCTCTCTCGAGGGTCCATTTTTACATTACTCTCCAAATCACTCCCAAAAACTATTCACCTGAGTATTTACATGAGTGATATTATCAAGTGTTTTACGCACTTTCTTGTTCTCTTTTCTTACCGCTGTATTAATTACATCCATTCGATCACTATCTGCCTCTACTCGATCAATGTAATTCAATGTTGAA
This sequence comes from uncultured Candidatus Saccharibacteria bacterium, assembly GCA_964482785.1. Taxonomy (GTDB): domain Bacteria; phylum Patescibacteriota; class UBA1384; order VFKW01; family VFKW01; genus CAYZYR01. The sequence continues at coordinate 28,474 of CAYZYR010000001.1, forward strand.
GTCGTAAATTTATACAGAAAAACCGTTAAAGCTATCGCGCTTACAATCGACAACCACTGTATCGGTTTAGAAACCGGATCTCTCCACATCTCAGCCTCCATTAGTTAATATTCACTACTGTATCGCCTCCCATATTCAATATCGCAAAATTTTGCATTGATTGAATAAATGGAGCCTCTGCCTTGTATTTACCTTTAGTGACAACTCTCGCATAATATACCACAGCTTTATTAATACTGTCATTATATATCTGAAAAGTTGTCTTCTGTCCCTCAACAGTGGTCGGATAATTAAATTGAGCCTCTTTGCTAAAAGTCGAAATTCCTGTAATCGGTTTCAATCCCGAAGGTAGAAAATCTACAATTTTGTATATATTGCCATCATTACCGTTAATCTTAGGGGTTAATGTGATTTTAACAATATCCCCATCTTTGAATACATTAGTGTTTTTCCCTGCCACGCTGTAAGACCTTGTTACACTAAGAGAATTACTCAACTGTTCCGCCGCTGGCCGATTACTTTCCATTACTTGGCTGATAAGTCCGACTTTCCCCTTGATAGAGTTAAATTTCAATTTCCCCATCTCTTCTTCTGTCAACGATAATCTATAGATTTTACCTTTTTCCAGCTCAATTTTTTTACTCTTATTACCCACAGAATAATTAAAAGACACTCCATTATTCGAAATATCGCCCAAATACTTAGCCATTAGTGCCCTTTCAATCGATATTAAATCTTCTCTTGGCATATTATCCACCGCAAATCTGATAAGATTTGGGTACTCATACCTCTGCAATCTAGTCGCCAATACTGCCGCCAGCGCCGTAATTTTTATCGTCGCCTCTTCGTTTTCCTGTTTGTCAACATAATAATATATGCCTTTTTTTACTATCTCGCTGGCGACCGATTTAATATAAAGATCTCTTGCCGTTTCCAAATCTCCCAATCTGGTTAAGCCCAAAGCCACAAAAAGCGCTTCCCTGGTCGTCAATTCGCCCTTAGCCATGTCTTGTAATCTTGACAATAGCGGTTGGTCTAAACCTGCCAATCCATACAACGCCATTGTCCTTCTCGTTTTGTCTACTTTTTGATCTGACAATGATTTATTGAAATACCTAATCAAATCAGTTTTGTTCAAATCACCACTTCCTAAATCCATCGCTTTAGCCGAAAGCTCCAGATCATTATCAGAATAAGGCAATATCGCTAATCCTCCATTTTTAGTGTAGCTAGCGACCGACTCATCATAAGGTAATAATTGCTCGCCAAAATCGTTAATTAAAGAATCAGCAGCATATCGACGCGCCATTATTTGATCAAGCCTTTTCCCATTGTCAAAGTACAATCCCTTCAAAATATTGTACATCATACTCTTATCTTCGGCCGAGATCAGTAAGGCTGTACGTCCCTCGTCGCTCGCCTTAATCTTTGACAAATCCTTCGAAAGAGGATAATAATACTGCTTTTCAATTTGATAGTTACTATCTTTGACCACTATTTTCCGCATAATTCCATCATTATAACTGCCGATTTGCGTTTTGATCCTGATCTCATGCTCTCCTGCCGGCAATGTTCCCAGATCAATCATCGCTTGATTATTCTTATCTCCCACAACCTGTTTCTCGATATTAAGACTCCTTACGCTCACATCGTAAGTTGCTGTTCCTTCTTTACTCTTCTCTCCGAAGGTTCTCAACCTCAGATTTACCTGATCGCCTGTTAAATAAGTATCATTTAATGTCGCGTCCACAAAAACCGGCTTCCCAACTGGGATAAATGCTTCACTCTGACCCACTTCCAAATCAGACGTTACCCCGTGAACCAGGGTTTTAAATGAAGTTATATTGTCAGGAAGAGTAAATTCAAACGATGCTTTCCCCGCCCCATCAGTTTCAATTGTTTTATAAGCTGGCACATCAATTAACTTAAATCGATATTCATCGCCTCCGCCGCCCCCGCCGCCATCAAACACGTCAAATAAATTTTTATGGGAAGATCTGGAATAATACCTTGACCTGACAATATTATAAATATCGTCTAGAATATTATTCTCTCCCTCATTTGTCTTCAAAGCTTCATCTGTAACTGCTATATTCAATTTCGTCTTTTTTCCTTTGCCGTTTTTATCTTTTACATTTAAACTGATCTTTGCTTTCTCTCTCGGCTTGTATTTCTTTTTATCGAAACTGATCGCCATATCCAGCTTTCGTTCATTTTTGTCAAATACGAGATTTACCAAATTTGACTCTTTAAATGTTCTGCCGTCAAACCATACCCCGTTAATATAAACATTAGGTAAATCTTCCGATTTATATTCATAATCTAAAGACGGTATATCTTGTATCTCAAAAGATTTTATCGTCGAATCGGATCTTATAAATACAAACTGATCTTTTGGTGGCAATTCCAATCCCTGTCCACTCAGTTTCAAGGTTGTTTTGTCTCCAATTTTATATCTCCTCTCTCCACTCAGGGCACTCTCGTCCGTCAAAATCAATCCTGACTCACCTACATAAGAGTCTCCTGCGGTTGAATAATAATTCATATCTTTAACTGTCCGCCCTTGACTATCAGTCGCGCTCATTTCAATTTTGTATCTTTTTTCTTTTTCCAAATCGCTAAGATTATACGTCGCCTTGCCCTCTTTGTCGGTCTTCACTGTAAAATCTTTAATTTTATGTTCAATTACCGAATAAGCAAATTGTTCCTTCATCGCCTTAGTTATTGGATCGTAATATTCACCCGTCTTCGTCTTAATATCTTCTATCCAAAACACCGTCCCATTCACCTGCTGGTTTGCTCTCGGCGCTCCAATATGATCATCCGAATTCAACTCGTTGTCATTCGCTTGTATCTCTAATTTTCCATTTTTAACCTGATCTTTCAAAAATATCGTCGACTCTAAGACCTGCAATCCGGACCTTCCCACGATCTCAGCCTCTTCCGATGCACTCGACGAGATTGACATTCTTAGATAGTGTGGATAGTTACTGCCCTTATTATATATCGGTTTAACTTTAAAAGTTGCCACTCCGCTCGCATTGGTTTTTACACTACCATTTATCGGGTTAGTTGAATCACTGTTTGAATAATCCAGTGTCAAATTGCCAACCGGCGTCCCCTCAAAAAACGTCGCCTTAGCCGAAAAAATTACCTCTTCTCCTGAATAGATAATTTTTTTATCTTGCGTTAATGTCAAACTGTATGCCGGTTTTGTATACTGTTGTATGTCCAAATACTGACGCAAAACAATTTTGTCATCATTTTTAATGTATAGATAATACGATCCACCCGGCATCAAATCTTTAATCTCTAAATTACTCGTGAATGTCCCATAATTATCTAGTGAAATTTCTTTTCGACCGATCATCGTCTCACTATTATCAGTCCAATTATATTGAATGACCTCTGCCTTCAATCTCCCGATTTTCGAACCATCTCTCGATTTAATTACCCCCCAAAAATTAATCTTATCAGTCGGTAGGTATTGAACTTTGTCTGTCGTTAAGTAGGAGTAATATTTGCCATCGCTAGTCGTTACCCCGGGCATCCAATGGCCAGATATTCCGTTCCAAACCATCGGTATCAAAAGGGGAATTTTCCCACCATAATTAACCTCGAAAAATTTAAAATCTTGTGCACGACTAAGGTATAAAGTATCTAAAGTATCACTCAAATCTTCAAAATCTTTGCCTTTTGTCTCAATCAGTGCTACTCCTTCGCTATTTGTCTGCCCCAACTCCGATCCCCCAAATAGACTAATCTTCGCTCCCGAAATTGATTTTTTACTTTTAATATCTTTAAGCCACACTAAACTTTTGTCTTTGGTCGAGCTTAAATAACTGGCAACATCAGTAGCTTGCAAAGTCGTTACATTATAATTGCCCTCGATTTTATTGACTAAAATATAATAACCTTCTCCAAGCACATTCGGCAACTCTAAATACCGATGGCTACCTCGATTGTTAATTGTCAATTCATAACTTCCCGATTTCTTCTTAGCCATTCCTGCCAACACTGAAGTGTTAACTCGATCATCCGCCCAGGCATACTTGCCGACCAAGTCCATATACGTATCAATAAAAGTTTTTGCCTCGGAAAATTTATAAGCGTCGATAGTTACTTTTTGTCCGTCCTCAATATTTTCTGTATAAATATCTAGTACCGCTTTCTCCTGCAAGTTAGCCTCATTAAAATCTTGCACAAAAGTAATATCCTGTCTGACCGCTGTCGATCCAGAAGCTTTAGTTGCAAATCTTATCACATAATCTTTCCCTAGCTTCTCACCCGTTTCCTTCACTGTCAGATCCTTGCTAATGGTCACAAAGTAGGCTGTATCCGCCTTCATTTGAGATTGGGATGGTTTAATAATTAAAACCTCACCCTTCTCTTCAGTCGTAAAGCTAGCACTAGGCTCAAATTTAACCATATCTTTGACTGATTCAAAACCAGACCTATTAAAAACAATCTCTATCCCCGTATTTACCGGCACTTCATTCGTCTTGTCTTTTGGCGTAGAACCAATCACTTGAAAAGGCGCTTTTACCTGAAAAGCCCATTGGTACGTACGATCCAACCCTGATGTTTGAGGCAGAGAAAATCGATAAATATCATCTGATGCCATTTCCTCTTTCAAGCTGACTCTTATCGAGCTGTTCGGCAATTTATTCACCGTAAAATCTACTTCAGGCTCTATCAGCAAATTTTTCTTTACCCAGTTTTTATCAATCGATCCCTTCGCTTTTATCACAAAACTGCTATTTTTTGCGATCCCAAATATATCCTGACTCTCAGGTTCTAAAGAAAAGTTGCTTGCCATCACTCGCTTGATCGGCGCCTCTTTATTGAGCATTAGCAAACTAACACCCGCCACGCTGGCCAAAACAACCACCGTCAGTATTGCTATATAAATCGATCTTACTTTTTTAGTCATTTATCCCTCCCTTCTTCATGACCTTGTCTTCTATATAAAAGATAAGTTGCTCCTCCTAGGAACATTAAGCCTATTAAACCGATAATCACCCATTTTGGCATTGCCATTAATTCGTCTTTTAACTGATTTAAAACAATTATTATCAGCGCCGTTGATCCTCAATATGTCATTATCTTATATTTAGCAACGATCCCTCCAACTATAATAAGTATACTTTCAAATGCCAGTAATAGTCCATAGAAATATTTATCCTCGTCCCCTCCATCTGAGAGATATGTTTACATTTCTATATTAATACTTTTTACCTCGCCAAAGCAATATGTATGTCTCGTTTTTTAGCAAACAAATACAAAGTTATAACCATTAAAATCAATAGCGTCCAAACTTATCTGCCAAAGCACCTGACGGCACTTCAGCGATAAGTCCGATTGTAAACGCCAATCCATCAAGGATACCAACTCGCTGATCATTAATAAAAAGACGATAAAAATACAGCCACGCTGCACCGACAAACCATATATTTGTCACTGTTCGGTAAACAATATATTTTCTTGATAGCCATTGCTGATTCTCTGTCATCATTTAGTAATTATCAAACACTTTAAAAAAATATTCCCCCCAAGAAAATATCTGGGTTTGGCTCCGCCAAAGCCTAGAAAAAATCGCCCATTCGGGCGACAACATCTCGGAAAGTTCCATTTTGGTGCTTGGGAGAGGACTCGAACCTCCATGGGTTTTACCCCGCTAGCTCCTAAGGCTAGTGCGTCTACCATTTCGCCACCCAAGCATCTTATTATCCATCACATCAATCACAAACATCAATTCGCTGTCACTTTGTCTTTCAATTTATCAAATATACCCTCGCCGATCCCTTTCACATCCTTCAGTTGGTCGATCGAACTGAACCGTCCAATCTTATTCCGATACTCTATTATCGCCGTCGCTTTGCTCGGTCCGATCCCCGGCAAACTATCTAATGCCGCTGCGTCTGCCGAATTAATATCCACTAATCCATTTGTTTCGGTTGCTTCCACCCTTCCCTCTGTTGTACCGGCTAGTGACTTTTCCGTCGCCGCCCTCTGTTCCTGTAAACTATTTATCGTTTCAGTCATCTCTCTTTTTTCGCGCTCCCAATTCTCCTTTTCCACCATTATAGCATTTTTCTCTCTTGTCAAAGCGTCCTTCTGCTCTTCAAAAAGCAATATAATTCCACCCAAAGCAATAAACAATATCAAGCCGATCGTGATCGCGCTATTGTGTTTCTCTAGCCATTTCAAAATTTCCCCCTACTCTAAGTGTCTTGTATTTCTAAATTCCTCAAGTTTCGAAATCAATATCGGATAATTACTTAAATCGGCCCTCATTATTTTCTCCGCCGCCGATCTAGTTTTTTGTATCAATATTGTATCAGTTAATGACGCCATTTTCAAGTCAGGTAAACCTGATTGACGAATTCCCGCCAATTCTCCCGGTCCTCTCAAAGCCAGATCCTTCTCCGCCAGTTTAAATCCGTCGCTGCTTTCAACCAAAGCCCTCAATCTTTCTTCCGTGTTTTTCGACCAGCTGTTCGCAAAAAGCAGACAATAAGATTGATGTTTTCCTCTCCCAACTCGTCCTCTAAACTGATGAAGTTGCGCCAGCCCAAATCTCTCCGCCCCTTCAATCATCATTACTGTCGCATTCGGTACATCAATTCCCACTTCAATCACAGCTGTCGACACTAAAATCGCCAATTTTCCTTCGCTAAAATCTCTCATTACTTCTTCTTTTTCCTTATTTTTCATTTTTCCATGCAAAAGCCCGATTTTAAATTCCGGGAAAATTTCCTTTGACAATTTCTCATATTCTTCAATCGCTGATTTTTTCTCTACCTCAAATAGCTCCGCCTGACTCAGTGAATTCTCAATCTCCGCTTCAGTTGTTTCTTCAATTTTCCCTTCATTATCTTTTTGTTTTTTGTTTTTTACTTTTTGATTTATAAGAGGGCAAACCACAAAAACCTGTCTCCCTTCATCAACCTCTTTTTTAATAAATGAATATGCTTTCATTCTTTCATTCGGCGATACGATCCTTGTTTTGATCACTTGTCTTCCCGCCGGCAATTCGTCAATGATTGAAATATCTAAATCACCGTATAAAGCCAATGCCAATGTTCGCGGGATCGGCGTCGCCGTCATCGACAACAAATGTGGCATTGCCCCCTTCTGGTCACCAGCAGTCAGTTGCCTGTTGCGCAGCTTACCTCGCTGGGCTACTCCAAACCGATGCTGTTCATCAACAACCAACAGTCCAAGTCTTGGATATTCCATCTTATCCTGAATCAGCGCCTGTGTTCCCACTATCACATCAGCTTTATGATGATCATCCTTTACACTCCCCGTCACTAACGCTACTTTAATCTCAAAAGGGGAGAGTAGCTTAGATAAATTATTAAAATGTTGTTTAGCTAAAATTTCTGTCGGTGCCATCCATACGGCCTGATAACCGCTTTTTACTATTACCAGACAAGCTATCGCTCCTACCACCGTTTTCCCCGAGCCAACATCACCTTCCAATAGACGGTTCATCGGATGCGATTTTCCCAGATCTTTCACGATCTCCCACGCCGTTTTCCTCTGCGCGTTAGTCAAATCAAATGAAAGACTGGACACAAACCCCTTCAAAACAGCCTCGTCCACAGACATTGCCACACCGATTTCTGTACCCGCTTCAGTTCGAGTTTGCGCCATCGATAAATTTATTAAAAACAACTCGTCAAAGGCCAATCGATATTTCGCCGCCTCCAATGCCTCAAGCGAACTCGGATGATGAATTTGCCTTGCCGCCTCAGCCAAATCAACCAAATCATATTCATCCTTCACTTCTTCTGGCAACCAATCTTCCAAATTATCAACAAAATGTAAAGCCTGAGAAATAATCTTTTCATAAATCTTCGATGAAATCCCATTCGATTCAACGTAAACCGGCTCGATCCTCTCTTCTCGAATTATAATCGGCCCACTCAAGTTCCGCTCTTTATTCTTCCAATCATAGTCAATTTTGCCGTGCAACGTTACCGGCATATTTACCTTTATCATTCTCTCGATAAAACCCTGATTAAACCAAACCGCTTTGATTTCTCCTGTCTCGTCTTCCACCGTCGCCTTCACCACCATCATATGTTTTACTCTTGTTCGATCTTTTGTGATTGCTGTGATCCGTCCTTTAATCGTCACTTCCTGATCGCGGTTGCACCAGATAATCGGTGTAAAATTGCGATAGTCTTCCCATTTTCTCGGATAATAAAATAACAGGTCTTTAATTGTCGAAAGACCGATTTTTTCAAGTTTTTCACTGATCTTTGGCCCCACTCCTGAAAGACCCCTGATTGATAAATTCAAATCTAACATATCAGGCCAATTATAGCCCAAAACCAGACGAAAACCAAGAAATTAGAAGTCAAATGATCAATTTTTAACGTAAAATATCGTAAAATACTCAATGATAAATGTTCATGGAAAAGGAGAAACGACGATAATGGCCGCCTACAGAGAGGTAATATCAGTTAAACGAGATCTAGCAGCCCATTTTAGTTGCGACGCTGATGCACTAGGCTTAGACGACGTTACTATGATCGACTACGACATAAGAAATGAAGAGGCTTTTGGGGGACAGGACAGACATGGAATTACCTTGGATCGGGCCATCGTTGACAATCCCATCTTGACCTTTACTTGTAAGAGTACTGTCGAACTGGCCACCGATATGATTTATCATGTCTGTAAAGACTATCCTAACGTAAGAATTCTACCTCGCGACGCAGATCACGTGATCATCAAGTCTGTTTATGAGTCAATATTTCGTAAAGAGGGAATTAAAGATTCCTTAGCAATAGAACTCATCGGCATGGCTGACCCAAACACTTCAGGTCTTCTTCGGGATTTTTCCAACTGCCCTTTTGACGATAAGGAGAAAATGTTCAGAAACTTGGAAAAAGCTCATTATCTTGGATATACTGGCACCGGCCAGGAAATCATCCAAGCCATTTCCGATGGCAAACTTTCCAAACCAGGGTTCTTCGAAGAGCGAATGCTCATGGGCATCTTCTGTGATATTGCTCACTCTCTATCGTGTGCCGACAACACACTCAATGAGACCGTGCATCACTAACTAGTCGAACAATCACAGTTCGTGCCTACAACTCTGATGACCGGTGGTAAACTGGAGGAGACCAATTTCATATTAAGGAATATATCTCTGCCGGATAATTCCATCGCTGTTCCCTAGAAGCTCGCTTCCAAGTACTGGTTCGCAAGTGCAACATTACTTACTGCGATCGACGATGATCCCCAAGGCCTAAAGTCTCGCTACGATGTGAATTTTATCGGATACATTCAGCTCGGCGTCATCTCTGGCTTTGATGCCCACTAGTCTGCGTTGTTCCTCCTCTCTCCTCCCTAATTCGCTTAGTAAATGGACTATCCACAAGCGATCAAACTAAAAAAGGCCGACTCGGGAGAGTCAGCCTTTTAACTTTTTCTCTTCAACACCATTAAAATTCATTTATTATATAATACACAATGACTAATCCTAATGTTTCATCTTCTGCAAGGCCCAAGTCAACCTCACCTGCATCCCATGCGCCTCGTCCGGAATGCATTTTATACATTCCAAAATCTCGCTTTGTTTATAACCGAGCTGCTCCAGTGCTGCCACCAAGTCAGCATCTTCACCGCTCTCCTCTGGAATAAGATTTTCATTATTGCCAGAAATCTTACTTTTTAATTCCACGATTATTTTAGCCGCCAATTTTTTACCCACTCCCGAAATCGTACATAGAAAAGTCGAGTCCCCAGTCATTATCGATTTTTTAACCTTATCAATACTACCCGTCGCGATGATCGCCATTGCCATCTTCGGCCCCACCCCAGAAACCGTCAACAAAACCTCAAAAAATCTCATCTCTTCAACAGTCGAAAAACCATACAAATCATTCACTTCTTCCTTTATATGATGATGAATATAAAATCTTGTCTCGCTTCCCGTTTTAAAATCCCCCCAACAATATATCTTGTAGCCAATATTATTTACATCCAAAATAACCCAGCTGTCTTGCTGATAATCCACTTTCCCTTTTAGCATTCCAATCATCGCTTTGCTCCTATCATGTCTAGTCCCACTCTGCCCGCTCCCAACAACCCCGCCGTTTGAGCATTCTGACTTACTTTTATCGGTAGGTATTTGATTTTTTCATAAACCAAATCAAAACTTTTAACCCCACTTCCATCCAGCAAGATAAGCTCCGGGTCAAACAGCATAATTATATTTTTAATCGCTGCTTTCAAATAATCACCAATATAAGCAAATATTTCCCTCGAGTCCTTATTTCCTTCTCTCGCCTGTTCGGCGATCTCTTCCAGACTTACCCCAACTCTCGACTTTATCGCTGCTCCACCAATCAAAGATTCCAAACAACCCCGATGTCCCATAGCACAATCCGGCCCGTCCTCATCCACAATCATATGACCGATCTCTCCTGCCAGCTTACTATGTCCTCTATAAATATGATTATCGCAAATAATCGCTCCCCCTACCCCTGTTCCCCAAATAATCATCGCCACATTTTTTAACCCCTTCGCCTCTCCTATCCAATGCTCTCCGATTAAAGCCGCATTTGCGTCCCTTTCCAACCCAACCGGCAGGTGATAACGATCCTCTAAAATTTCTTTAATTTTCACATTATGCAAGTCTGGCAAATTAGGCGGATTCAATATCATCCCCGCCTCCAAGTCAATCGGTCCAGGCACCCCGATCCCGATCGCCAAAATCTCCGGCTTTATCATTTTATCGATCAGTTCAATCAATCTCGATAACGCTGCCCCGTCAGCACTCATTGTACGGATTTTCTCTTGCTCTAAAATGTTGCCTTTTCCATCAATTATTCCCGCTCTAATATGTGTCCCGCCTAAATCTACTCCCAATACTCTCATACTGCCCCCACCGCTTTTACCGGTTCCAAAGACGCCAGTAACTCATTTATCTTCAAAGTTCCAGCGCAAAGAACCCGATCTGCTGCCCCATAGTAAATAATTAATTCACCATCCTTCTCAATCATTCCACACGAAAATGTCACATTATCCACCACTCCGTTTTTTTCATAATCCTCTTCCGGCTCCAAAAATGGCTCTTGACTTCTGGCGATTACCTTGCTCGGATCGTTCAAATCCAAAAGCATCGCCCCCTGTCTGTAAACATGCTGTTCATCGACTCCATGATAAATAAGCAGCCATCCCTCAGGCGTTCGAATAGGAGAAGGCCCAGCTCCAATACGATCATTGTCCCACATCCCTTCTCTTGGACCGGCTATTACTTTATTATCATCCCATCGATACCACGTTTCGCCAGAACACATACAAATATTCGGATATTCTCGATGTAGTAAATGAATTTTATCATTAATTCTCTCCGGGAAAAGCGCTCCATCCTTGCTATCAAGCTCGTCTATCACCACTTGATCTCGCTCGAAATTTTTAAAATCCTTTGTCCTTGCCAATGAAACCCGTACTCTCCACGGCCGGTCTGTTGCCCACACCGGATGAGGATGATTTGGTGGATAAAGCGAAGCCGCCACATAAACCAGATGGTACTCTTCATCAAAATAACAAATCCTCGGGTCCTCAATTCCCATCACCTCAAATTCATTATATTGTTCCGGTTCTAATAATGGTTTGTCAAAACGTTCAAAATTATACCCGTCCTGACTAACAGCCAATCCTAACCTTGAAATCCCGTCCTGACCGATCGCCCTATAAATCAGCTTTATTTCGCCTCCAACCTTAATTGCTGCCGCATTCAAAACAGCCTTAGCTTCCCAAGCCAAATCTTTCCTTGGTTGCAAAATAGGGTTTTTTTGATATTTATTAAAAATTTTCATCTCCACTCCTTGCTTGATCATAATAATTCCTCAGTCTTGCGTCAAGCTGGAACTTAAAAACTAGAGGGAGTTCTCCTCCCTCTAGTTCAGGTCTAATTTACAAATTTTCCAATCGGCGCTGCTTTTGGCCTTTCCTCTTTTTTCTCTTCTTTCTTCGCCTCTCCCATTGTCACTTCAACAATGTGCATGCCGCTAGCATATGGCGGGATTACATTCCCCTCGATCGCTTTTCCGTCCACCATTATCGACGCGATCTGCGTCATCGCGCCCTGCGGATTTTTTATCTTAATAAAATAAGTCGCTCCCCTAAAAGTCCTTTTGACTTCATATTCCTTCCATTCTTTTGGAATACAAGGACTGATCTCTAATCCATCCAATGTTGGTTTAACCCCGCATATATAATCAATACAGGCTCTCCAGAACCAACTCGCCGATCCTGTACACCATGTAAAAGAACCACGTCCAAATTCAGGATGAGGCGGCCCGTAAACAAACTCCGAATAAACAAAAGGCTCTACCCTATATTTTTCCGGATTTTTCCCTCTCGTCATAAATGACGTTCTTTTCCACATCTCATAGGCACGCTCACCCCGCCCCAGCAGACATTCAGCCACTACTCCCCATGAAACCGGATGATTAAATATCGCTCCGTTTTCTTTCGTACCTGGCGTAAATTGCGAAATAATACCAAACTGCTTAGAAGGTTTCATATATGGCGGCGTAAACATCGTCGGGCCATATTCTGTCATCAAATTATCCCATACCGAATCCATCGCCATTACCGCTCGCTCACCCTCGGCTACCCCCGACATGATCGCCCATGTTTGCCCATTAATATCAATTTTTGCTTCTTTATTCTTATTACTTCCGATCGGCGTCTTGTCTTCGTGTGTCGCTCGAATATACCATTTCCCATCCCAAAACTCTTCGTTTAAGGTCTTCTTTACTTTATCATATGTTCCTCTATATCTCTCTGCCAGATCTTTTTGTCCCACTTTATCCAATATCGGCATCAGCTCCTTTAAATTCCAGCATAGTTGATTTGCCACCATCGCCGATTCGCCCATGCCCTCACCATTCAATGCATCATTCCAGTCCGCCGTTCTCCTATGTGGAATTCCTCGTCTTGAGCAATGTTGCAAAGTATACTCGATCGCCCGCACCAAGTGCTCTAAGACCGTCGCTTCGCCGTAGTCCTTATACGGAACATATTCGCCCAAAAATGAAACATCGCCTGTTTCCTTAATAAACAATATTACTGCCATCACCAGCCACATCGTATCATCTGAATGATTTGTGATCGGCCCTCTTTCTGCCAGCGGATCCCAGTTGTGAACCGTGTGTCCCTCTGTAAACTGATAAGACAGTAAAGTTAAAACTCGCTTCTTTGACAATTTTATATCATTCGGCAGAGTTCCCAATATATGCTGACTCATATCGCGATAGCCATAAATCGCCCCGCCGCCCACATAATACGAATCCATCAAAGACCACTGCACTGTCATCCACGCCTGATATTTATTCCAAAAATTCACTGAAATATTAAAATCCGGATCCGGCGTTTTCACTGTTACCTTTTCCAGATAATTCTTCCACCAAGCCAGCAATTCTTCGTACGCTCTCGCCACTGCCCCATGGTCCTGATATTTCTTGACTAATTTTTTCTCAATTCCCAGATTATCAAACGACCATTCCTGTTTTTTTAAATCATAATTTTCTCTCTTTTCTGCACCTAAAATAACATCAAATATAAACTCTTCTCCCGCCTCAAGAGTAATATTTTTTTGCAATGCCCCCACTGAATGATGTCCATCGCCCTGGCTTCCATGCAACTTCCCGTCTAGCACTGATTTTGGATGCCCTATTGATCCATACATACCCGTAAATTTTTCTTTATAACAATCAAATCCATCTACCGTGGTATTAATCGTCAAAAATGCCACCTTATCCCAAGGAACTCCTACTGCGTCCGGTCTATCCCAGCGCCTTTTTGTCCCATATATCACTCCATCTTCATAACTTAAATCATTAAATAAATCATTAAAACTCGCCTCCGCCAAATTAGCATGATGATTTCCCAAGCTCCATTCCACATAAACAAACAAAGACAAATTTCTTTTCTTTGTCGACTTGTTTTTTACTTTTGCCATCCAAAGTTCACACGTATCCTTTAGTGGCACAAAATAAGTTACATCTCCTTCTATTCCATTAGTAATGCAATTAACTTTCGTATATCCGATCCCATGCCTCGCTTCAAAAAACTCCGGCTTCACACAAACCGGCTGCCAAGTCAAACCCCAGATTTCACCCGTATCATTATCCCTCACATAGATATATCTGCCCGGCCGATCATATATCAACCCCTCGCCCGGCTGTTCTTTTAAAATTCGATTATAGCCGGCATCCCCAATCCAAGAATATCCGCCGCCTGTTTGCGAGATAAGTGCCATGTATTCACCATTAGTAATATGATTTACCCATGGTTTAGGCGTATCTGGTCTAGTAATGATATATTCATCACCTAATTTTGAAAAATGACCATAATTTGGCATTAATCCTCCTAACTCAAAGGTTTCGCTTATTTAAATAGTTCATTATCTCTAGCCTCGAGTGCCAGCTCTAAGCTCGTTTTACCTTCTTCCAGTGAAACTCTTGGCCTAAATTCCGGACTCTCAATCTTTCGCACCAAATCTCTCATCACATCCTTTACTAATTCTCGATAATAAGCATCTTTGCTCACGCTTATCTTTTCTTCCTCCACAATAATCTCGCCCCATTCATTCTCGTACTCCATCTTAAACGACATCGGGATCCAGCCATTCACCTCAATATAACCTTTTTCAAAAATAAACTTCCCCCAATTCCTCTCCAGATTCTCCGGTTTGTCAAAAGCGTGGTAAAAAGTAGCAATCACTCCTCCAGGATACTCAACCACAGCCAATGTTTCTCTCGGTGATGGTGTATAAGAGGCCGCTTTTGTCGGCACTTGTCCTACTACCGATGTAAAAATATCAAAAAAATGAACCCCATGCTCAACCAATAGTCCGCCACTAACATTTTTATCAAATAACCAATGCGAGTCAGGCAGATGCCCACTAGCGTAATTTTCAAATAATATTCTCTTTAGCTTCCCCAATTTTCCTGATTTCGCCACTTCCTTCACTCGCACATAAATATTAGTGTATCTCATCACGTATCCAATAGTCGCCACCACCCCGTATTCATCCGCTGTTTTAATTATGCTTTCAGCCTGTTCCTTAGAGATAGCTAAAGGCTTTTCCACTAGAAACGCCTTTCCCGCTCTAGCACATTCAATCGCCATTTCTGCATGCAAATCAGGCGGAGTCATAATTGCTACAATATCAATTTCTGGATCGTTAACAATCTCCTTATAATCAGTTGCAGCTTTTGGAATTGAAAATTCTTTAGCAAAATTTTCCACCGCTTCCTTGTTGCGCGCTGATACTGCCACCACCTCAACTTCTTTCATTGACTGATAGTTTTCTACACAAAAACGACCAAACCCGCCGATCCCAATCGCGCCGATTTTATAAACTTTCATAAACCCTCCATATCATGTTTCAATCATAACATTTTATCGAGCTTGAACAAGTTTTTCCCGATCTTGTTCCAGTTTCACCATTACCAAATAGGCCAAAATATAACACACTATCGATTCTGCTCCCTGATTTAGATTTACTCCCCCATCAGTTAATCCATCAAATATCCCATCCGTTTTCTCGTCTATCAGAGATCTTTTTTGAATATTGTTCCCCGAAAACCAGCCCCACCACAGTTCCGCCGCTTCAGCATATTCTTCTTCTTTTGTTAGTTTAAAAGCCAGAGCATGTGCCAATACCATATCTGCCGCATCAACCACCTGTTGGTCATAAATTGCCTTTTTTCGTCTTTTTAAATACCACCCGTTTTGTCCAATCGGCGCCGGGACGCCTTCAAATAAACATTTATTATGAAGGAATTTTAAACTCCTCAATCCTATTTTCTTGTAAACCTTATCTCCAGTCAATTTGTAAGCCAACATCATAGCATAAGGCATAATCGCATTTGAATAAGTCAAATGATCCTCAAACCATTGCCACGACTCCGTTTCGTGCTCCATATAATCTTTTACCAAAGTATCTGCTATCTTCTTCACCTTTTTCTTATCACCCACAAAATAATATCCCAGCATCGAGAAAGCTTTTGCTCTTTCATATTTAATAGATCTCAGATCAAATCTAAAATTATCCAAAATAACCAATGCTTTTTTGGATAATTCTTTCGAAATCTCCGGCTTGCTCGCCACATATCCCAAAGCCCATATTGTCCTACCTTGCGAATCTTGCGACCCGCACAAATCTATGAAGTTACCATTTGAGCTGGCAAAATTATGGAAAAATCCTGAAGGCATTTGTGCTCTTTCAATATATCGCAGGTATATTTTTGCCAAATCAAGCACTTTTGCATCACCATATATTTCATAGTATTGAAAACAAGCGATCAACATTCTGGCATTATCATCAATAGAATAACCAAATTTTTTATCTGGTTCACTAAAACGACTATGCTGGTATAATCCCTTTGGCGTAGTTAATTTATATATGTGTTTGAGAGACGGCGGGGTCATCAATAAGGTTTTTGTCATTTGTTTTACCCAATTTGACTTCTTTGGTGATAAGCCAAAAAAGATTTAAATGTTTTAAAGCGACGTTTGACCAAATCATCGTTCTACCGTATGCGTATGCTTTTTTTTCAATTGCTCTTCTTTTTTCCGGATTATCTAATAATTCATTAATTCTTTTTGCAATTAAATCTGGATTTTTAAACGGCACCAGTACACCTCTTTCCTCGTCAAGCACTTCTGTCGCATATAAATATTCCGTCGAAACACATGGCCTGCCCGCTCCCAATGCATAAGACAGTGTTCCGGAAGTTATCTGTTGCGGGTCAAGATAAGGTGAAATATACAAATCCGATGCTCTTAGATACAATATTAACTCATCCAAGGACAAATATCTATTGATAAATTCCACATTATTTTGAATATTTTTATCTTTTATTAGTCTTTTAAGACTATCCCTGTATTTTTCCCCGTCCTTTTTCTTCAAGTTCGGGTGCGTCGCCCCGATAATCAAAAATTTCAAGTCCGGATATTTCTCTACCACTTTCGGCAAAGCTTCAATCACATATTCAATCCCTTTACCCGGGTTTATCAATCCGAAAGTCGATAAAGTCGTCTTTCCCTGTAAACCCAGTTCATTCTTAAAATGAATTGTCGGCCCGTATGCAATATCAGGCACACCATGTGGAATAACTACTACTTTTTCTTTTGGAATGCCATAAACACTGGCCAAACGATCTGACGCCGCTCCAATCATTACTACGATCGCTGTAGCGTATTCAGCAATTTCTTGCACGATTTTCTGTCTTTCCTCACCCGGCTCTTCCAAAACCGTATGAAACGTCACCACTATCGGTTTTTTAATCTGCTTCATAAAATCTACCACATATGACCCATGTCTACCGCCAAAAATCCCAAATTCATGTTGGATATGAATAATATCAGCGCTCGACTGGTTGATGTAGTCTGCCGCTTTGGCGTAACTATCCAAATCGTCTTGCTTTACTCTATATTTTACTTCCCAAGGATATTCTCTCTCATCCGACTCACTCTCATCTATCGCCATGATCTCAGCCAAACAAAGAGGATTAAGTACATTAATCGCTGTTGTCAAATCTTTCGTGAAAGTAGCAATACCGCATTCTCTCGGTATATAACTACCTACGTAAATAACCCTCGCAACTTTTTCCTGTTGTGCCAATTTAATACCCAATGAATTTTCTGTCATGTTAAACCTTTTCAATTTAGGTAAAATATACTATGATTTACCTGTTGTTTATGTATCACACAGTTTGAAGTATAAATAGATAATATTGAAAAAACTCCAAAAAGTCAATGTCTAATCAATCTATTATCAGGTTAAATACCTCCGCAGGAGCCAGATGACCAAATATGATTACAAATCCCTAAAAAATATCGATCAAAAGCTCGAAAATATCATCACTAAGCTCAACCTTGAGGACACTCCACCGGTGGTTGATTTTCTCATCTCAAAAAGCAAATTCTATTTTGCCACACCTGTCTACAAAAATCAGAAAGTGATTTTCAAAGCTCGTATCGCCGACCATCGTGTCTTAAAAAAATCCGGCAAACAATTTCAAATCGAGCGAAGATTTATCCATAATTTACAGAAATATTATTCTCGCGAGCCTCTCGTCAGCCGCATCCCACGCTGTCTCGCCTCCCAACACAAAGATTTCGAATGGATGATTTCCGAATTCATCGACGGTCAAACCATCGGTCAAAATATGCTCTCTTTTGAAAATCCGGATAAACAGACCATCAACGAAATCATCAATTTACTTTTAGATATTCAATCTTTTCCCATGACCGAATTTATCCAAAAACATAAATGGACATCGGCTATGCGCCGGAGTAATTATGAAAGATATGAGCGCTCTTATTATAAATTTACTAAAAATTATACTTCTATTCTCTCCAAATTTTTATCCGCTAAAGACCTCAAAAAAGCCAAAGAAATCCTTCTTTCTCACAGCGATCTGATAGACGATTCTTGCACTATTTTGGCCCATGGCGATTTTCAACCAACTAATATTTTTATAAGCCACGATCAGGCTGTCGCCATCGACTGGGAAAGCCTCTGTCTTGGCAACTCCGCTATCGATATTGCCACTCTTTGGCAGAGAATGACATCAGATCCTACCCTGCGCCAATATTTCCTTCAGGAATCCTCAAAAAGTTCTGTTCAAAAAGACAACTTCCCACAATTATTCCAGACAAACATTCTCATTACTCTTATGGGTGAATTCGCCATTTGGCAAAGCGAACTCGAAAACGACAATCCGGACACTCAAAAACTTGCCCGGCAATCACTGGAATTATGTTACAATAACTACATGCAGGCTTTAAATGGTGAAAAGATAGAAAATTATGAATAAAGACTTTAAAGAAAAAAGAAACTTCATTGATCCTCTAAGCGACCACAAAAAAGGAATTGTCTTCTCCAGGAAAATGCCGGAGAAGTCAATTTTTGACCAACCTTTTCTTTCCCAAGAAAGAGAAAAATCAAAAAACCAGCCCACAGTCTGTTTTGATCTCGACGGCACTATCCGCGGCTGGGATGGCATAAAGTTTGAAGGTTTTCTAAGAAAAAACTTAAAACCACTCCTTAAACATCTCAAACAAAATGGTTATCGATTAGTCATTTGGAGCGCCACCACCAAAGATTCCCTCCAGCAAACTATTAACAAATATCCGGAATTGGAAGAATATTTTGACACTTTTATTGCCGCCGAACATTTTTGTTTCAAATTTTTATCCGAAGATCAAAAAAATTTAGCCAGGAAAGAAAATCCTGATTATTACCAGTGGCTCTATGATCTGACAGATGAGAAAGGTTCAAAAATTTCAAACCCCTTATTTAGACCGCCAAAAAATATAAAATTTTTAAAATATAAAATTCTAATTGACGACAATCCCAATATCGTTAAAGAAGCCAATCACTTTAAATATGATTATATTAAATTATTTACTTATGCTTACAAAAATCCGGACATAAAAAAAGACTTCCCCAAAAAGCTTGCAAGAGAATTGGAAGAAAATTTCAAACTAAACCTAGTTAGATTGATAGAGACTTATATGGAAAAACAGCATGCCTAAATACGACTACAAACCCCTAAAAGACATCGAGAAAAAAGTTAATAATGTTATGGACAAGCTCCATATCCAACCTTATAATTCCGTCGCCGAAGCCATCCAAGGCAAACAAAACTTCTTCGTTACCGATACCGCCTATCACAATTCCCGGGTAATGTTTAAAGCCCGGATCGCCGACCATCGCGTCCTCCGTCAAAAAGGCAAAAATTTTAAAAATGAAAGGCGTTTTTTGCGTTCTCTCCAAAAAGTCGATCCCGAAAACCCCATTACTACCTGTATGCCCAGATACCTAAAATCGCAGATGACTTCCTGTGAATGGCTCATGTGTGAATTCATCGACAAAAAAACTATCGGTTCCAGTAATATTTCCTATGACAGTCCCAACACCGAAGAAATCCTAAAAATCGTTAAACTTCTCCGCAACATTCAGATTTTTCCCATTCAAAAATTCTGTCGTACCCATCACTGGACCAAATCCTTTCAATGGAACGACTTCAATTTTTACCATGAACTCTTCCATAAAGTCCTTCGTACTAAGCGTCCTACCCTGCAAAAAATCCTCACCAAAGAGGAAATAGATTTAGCTGACGGAATTATTTTAGGCAACCAACCCCTTCTTGACGGCGCTTGTACTCTCTTAAGTCACGGCGACTTTCATCCCGCCAATATCATCATCAATGGCAACGCCATCGCTATCGACTGGGAAACATTGCACATCGACAATGCCGCCTGGGATCTCGCCACTCTTTGGATGCGAATGGTCGGCCACCAAGAAGAAAGACGTCTCTTGTTACAGGAATTTGCCAAAAAGACCCAACAAAAAGAATATTTCCCCGATCTCTTCCGCTTAAATATTCTCTGTCGTATGTTTGAGGAAATCGCTATGATCTGGCACCCTCTTTCCTACCGAGACGATCTCCCTGACTGGAAACTAAAACTTTATTCTAAAAATTTAGAAATATCAAAAGAAAATTTTAAAACAGCCATCAAAGGAGGTAGCTTCAATGACTACGATTAATTTTAAAAGTGAACAACAATTTGTCGATCCTTTAAACGATGATTTAACAAGAGTCAAATATTCCACCAAATTCGTCCGCGGTACCATTTTTAATCAAGAATTCGCTCTGACTGAACGCGCCAAAGCCGAAAAACAAAAGACGATCGTTTTTGATTTTGACGGCACTCTTCGCGGTTGGGACAATAAAAATCAAGAAGGATTTCTTAGGCATTATCTAAAAAAAGTCTTAGCCGAACTCAAAAATAAAGGCTATCGTCTGGTCATTTGGTCTGCCTCAAACAAAGACTCGATTCAGCAAACTTTAAATAAATATCCCGACTTTGAAGAGTATTTTGATTTAATAATCTCCGCCGAGAATTATAGCTATCCTTTTGTCTCAATCGAGGATAGAGAATTCCTCCGCACCGACAATCCCGCTTATTTCAAAGTAATGCTTGAAGTCAAAGACAACCCCATCAAAGCCAGCAACGGCATGAGCATCTATCGTCCCCCTAAAAACATAAATTTTCTAAATTACAGCATAATCGTTGAAGACGATCCCGTCGCCATGGAAGAAGCAAGAGATTTTGGTTTCAGTTGTATCAAGGTTTTTTCCTATACTTATGAAAACCCCGACGTTTCCGATGTGCCCGAAGAGGTTGTTGAACAAGCCAATGAAGATTTCAAAAACAATATGGTCGACCGCATCGTCGCCATAGTCGAAAATAAACCACTCGTCGAACCCCAGATCTACATCGCCTAATTATCTCACTCATTCTATCTGTTATTCTATATAAAATCTAAAATAATAACTTTTATAATCAGTCAACCACAGAAATTAAATCATACTCCGGTCAAATGATTGGCCCAACCGCTAAGACAATTTTAACCTATAATTTATTCACAAAATGATTTAATTTTGAGTTGCATTATAACTTGCTAGGAGTAGAGATCATAGAAGGGTGGGGAGCGCGTACTAGCATCCCCATCCTCCTACATAAAAATAACCAAACATTTTTATTAAAATGAATTCCATGTGTCCTTGAACCCAAAAAAACTGCAAGATCTCTTTTGTAAAAAATCTCTAATTCATTAATAAAAATATTTTACAAAAACCTGCTCATCGTCGTCGATGTAATCGCAATTGCCAGAGCATCCGCCGCATCGTCCGGCTTCGGAATCTCTTTCAGACCTAAAATCCCTTGAACCATCTTCTGGATTTGTCTCTTTTCCGCCCTCCCGTACCCTGTCAAGGCCTGTTTAACCTGTAAAGGTGTAAATTCTGTTATTTTAACACCCGCTTTTTTTGCCGCCAGAACTACCACCCCTCGTGCTTCTCCCACCGTCATTACCGTCGTCACATTTCTAGCAAAAAATAATTTTTCAACTGCCACCACATCCGGTTTGTATTTTTCAATAATTGAGGTAATACTATCGAAAATCAAAACCAGTCTCTCAGTGATCTCAGTATGAGCCGGTGTACTAATACAACCATAATCAACCAGTTCCACTTTTCTTCCTTCATAATTAATAATCCCATAGCCTAATCTACCTGTTCCCGGATCAATTCCTAAAATTCTCACTCCACTCCTTGTTCTAATTATTGCCGTGCCCTAAAAGGACATGGCAATCTATTTTTTAAAATAATCAAATTCCGGCCTTCGATCTACTATCCAAAAAGCCTTTTTAATATCATCTATATAAAAAATATCTACAATTTTATATTTCCCCGAAGTCGTATTTTTTTCCAAGTTATGAGTTACTTCTAAAATATGCACCAATCCCCAATAAATCCACTTGCCCTCAACATTTTCAACTAAAAAAGTTCTTACTGGAGGAGTATGAAAAATCCTCACGCTAGGTTTATCACAGAACTCAAAAACACGATCATTAAAATCTTCTGCGCGAAAAGGATTTTTTTCATGTTCTAATAAAATTAGTTCCTTTGGAAACCCTTGCTCTCTAGTAATTTGTAAAGTGTCATTAATCTCTATGTAGCTTCCCATATCTCCCACTTAAGCCAATTTCTCCAAAATCTCATCTGAAATATCAAAATTACTTGAAACCGATGTCACATCATCAAGATCTTCCAAGTTGCTCATCAATTTTAATATTTGAGCGGCCGTTTTTTCGTCCCCAACTGCAATCATAGTTGTTGGTTCCCAAGACAAATTTACCTCGCTCGCTTCATATCCTGCTTCAGTCATCGCTTGTCGCACTTTATCAGTCTCCTTCACTTCTGCATACACAGTCATCTCATTGCCCGCTACTTCCACATCTTTCGCCCCCGCTTCTATCGCTGCTAGCTCCGCCTCTTCTCCATCTTTGCCTTCCAGTGGAAAATTCAAAACACCTCGTTTTTTAAATTGATAAGCAACCGAACCGCTCTCTGCCAATTTACCGCCGATTTTATTAAAAACCGCTTTAACTTCAGCCGACGTCCGGTTGCGATTATCTGTTGCCGCTTCAATCAGCATTCCCGTCCCGCCCGGTCCATAAGCCTCATACATAATATCTTCAATCCGCGCTGTTCCTCCCTCGCCCGTTCCGCGCTTGATCGCCCGCTCAATATTTTCTTTTGGCATGTTGCCTTGCTTTGCCTTGTCAACCGCAATTCTTAACATAAAATTCATCGACGGATCGCCGCCTCCTTGTCTGGCCGCAATCGAGATCGTATTTGCCAGTCTCGTAAAAACGCTCGAACGCTTCGCATCCGCCGCCCCTTTAGCCCTTTTTATCGTAGCCCATTTACTATGTCCACTCATAATTTCTCCTTCTCCGCTGTCATTCCGGACCCTATCCGGAATCTACTCTATCGTCAGGCCGTGTAATTATTCTTCGAGTCTGTCGAGAAGTTAACCTTGTTCTCGCTCATTATACCATATCATCTCCCCTGACAAAAGCCCTCAAATCTGTTAACATTTTAACCATCTTGGGCTTATGCCCCGACCTGGCGAGATTTCAAAACATACATACCGTTTGCTTAATAGAGCAATAACGGCGAGGTCATTAACATATCGCGAAGGGTTCAAATAGAAAAGTTAGGAAAACTCTCCTATGATAACAGTCTAGTATCAAACAGCGATGAGTCCATCATCTTTTCTCTCAAGCTGTTTGCACCGATCAGATTATTGGAAGAACTTGTCTTGTCTATTAAAGCTGAACTGAAACGAAGAAATTCTTAGGATGAGCGACATCATTGCGCATGCCCATATTGCCCTGAAAGTGAACTAGTCATCCTGCTATCTGATTATGATGAGGTATTTAACTGGGAGAAAAGTGATCGTCATCCGTGTTATTCTGCGAGAACACACTTACTGATTTTACGGTGCTTACCGCCTGATCTTCGGTTAGCTTTGAAAAGCCAGAAAATGTACGACATACGTGTATGGTTCGAACCGGCTGAGTTTGAAGAAAATGATCTATTAAACGGCGGGTTCGATATTGAGCTATATCTCTGGTTGGATGAAAAAATTAGAAAACCCGCCCGCTTACTTCACTCCTTCGCCTGCAAGCTCAACAAATGGCTGGCTCAGGCCCGCCATCAGCTCGCTCAATCATCTTCCTAGTCCGCATCTAACCTATAAAGCGGGAGTATCAAAGCCCCCGCTTTTTTCTTACCCTTTTTCTTTTACCAATTTTCCACATTTTAAAACATACCTTTTAAAATGTATAATTATTTCACTACTTTAAAACTCATTCCATCGCTTTCAAACCCAACTCTTCCGTCGTTGTCTGTTCTAAATACTTTTACCCCATTGTTAAAAAGTAAATCCAGCACCGATTTCTTCGGATGACCATATCTATTTTTCTTTCCAACCGAGATTACCGCTATATTAGGTCGTATCATCTCCAGCCATTTCTCATTTAATCCGGTCGCGCTTCCATGATGCGGCACTTTTAATAATTGCGATGAATAAATATTTTGCAATCCCTCTATCTCTTCAACCTGCCTCTTTCCTAAATCGCCGGTCACTAGCATGCTCGTTTTACCATAACTCCATCTTGTCACAACATTCGCATTGTGCTGATCTTCGGGAGCCTTACCCTGAAAATCGCCAATCGGATACAAAACCTCCGCTCGAACTTGTTCAAACTCTCTTGTGTATCCCGCTTTCACCACTGAGGTTCTAATCTTCTTGCTCTTGATGATCTTTAAAAGATTAATATAATCATCACTTGTATGAATAGCCCCTGAAAGCCAGATTTCATCAACTTCATATCTTTCTAAAACCGGCAGCAATCCCGCGATATGATCACTGTGATTATGAGAAATAACTACCAAATTTATCTCCCTATCGTAAGGCTTCATCACCTGGCCTAGCTCTGTAAGTACCCTATCATTCGGTCCCCCGTCTATCAACGCGTCCTTCCCATTTGGCATTTCAATATAAGTCGCATCTCCTTGCCCCACATTCAAAAACCAAACTCTAAACCCTGGTTCACTGTGCGAAAAAACCAAAGACCAGATTACTCCCGCCATTATACATAACGCAATCAAAAGGCTTTTATTGAGCGACCGCATCTCTTTTCCCAACCTTTCTATAAATAATCCAGCATACAATCCCTAAGTAAACAAAAATGACCCAACCATTATTTTTAATTTCCAAAGAAGCAAAAGGCAGTCCAGCCAAAATCTCTACCATCTTTATTATAATTTTCATCACAAATACAGTCGCCAGACTCAAAACTATCCCCAAGGGCAAAAATATTATCCCTCCTATCAATCCAATAAAACCAACCAACATCGCCAAAGGAATAAATGGCAGCACTAAAGTATTGGAAATAGGGGAGACCAAAGAAACATCCGCAAAATGATACAAAATAATCGGTACCGTAAATATCTGCGCCGCCAAAGTCGTCGCCAATGCCTCCTTCAAGATTTTTGGCCACTTCCGCATAAATTTTAATTTATCCAGCCAACTCTCTACTTCTGTCGAGAAAAATATCAATCCAACCGTCGCCGCAAAAGATAACTGAAAACCAATATCCCCCAATAATCCCGGCTCTACCAACACCATCAGCCACCCCGTAAAAACTAAAGCGTTGATCGAATACGCCTTTCTGCCTAACAATTTTCCAAAGACGACCAGTCCACCCATCAGTCCCGCTCTGACCACCGAAGCCGATCCTCCTGCGATCAGCACAAAAAGCAATATCGCCAACAGTGTCAAATAATTTCTCATCCTAAAACCCAAAGACGAAAACAGCCTGTATATCAAATTAATTAATATTGTAATATTATACCCGGAAACAGCCACTATGTGCATCAGCCCCGTCGTCTTAAACATACTTTTAAGCTCATATCCAAAATCCCTCGAACCCAAAAGCAAACCACACAAAAACCCACTGTAAGGCTCCGGCAAAATTCTCCCAATAATAGACCCGGTATAGTCTCTCATTTGCCCCATTTTAAAAACCAAGTACTCAAATCCTGCTACTTGAATAGCTACTTTCTCGCCTAAATATAAACTATAGCCAATCCCCGCGAACAAACCCACTCCGCCAACCGCCAAATATTTTTCAACTTTACCTCTAGCAAAATTAAAATAAATAGCAAGCAACAATAAAATTACTATCCCAATAGTCGAAAAATTTCCAGCCAAATAAGTTTTCAGTCCGCACCCCGCCCCAAAACAACAACAAAACACTAAAAATAACCTTGACTTGCTCATAAGAACATTCTAACATAAGAACAGAAAGCATGCCGAAAGGAGCAAAATGACAAAAACACCAAAAGAAGAAAAGAAAACATCTGCTGAAGCTAAAAAGCTACAAAAAGAAAACGAAACTCTACACAAAGCTACCGAAAAGCAAGAGAAAGAAATCGAAGATCTCAAAAAACATCTTGCTTATCTATCGGCCGATTTTGACAATTACTGCAAGCGAACAGAGAAAGAAAAAAACCAGGCTTCTTCCGTTGCCAATTCCGAATTAGTCATCAGTATTTTCCCTATTTTAGACAATTTCCGTCGTGCCACAGAACACACTCCCAATATATCTTTAGACAACGAAACAGCTCCCCAGCTCTCTGAGGACGATTTAAGAAAAATCAATGCCTATTTTGAAGGAGTACGCCAGATCGAAAAGCAATTAGAAGAAGTGCTCATCAATACAGGTTTAACGCGGGTAGAAACGATCAACAAACCTTTTGACCCAAGGACAATGGAGGCTATTGCCTATGAACCCCATCCCGAGCTAGGCGAAGATATTGTCATTGATGAACTCGAGGGTGGCTACTGCTTAAACGATCAAGTCATTAGACCAGCCAAAGTTCGCGTTTCATCAGGTCCATAGTCTCCCTAAGGAGGGGATGCATCTAAATAAATTTTTCAAATCTGATGTAAAAAACTTTCGGTATCTTTTGTTATCTTTCATTTTTTCATTATCCATTATCCCCGTTTTCGCCGCTGAAGAAAATAAACAATCGCCCTATTGTTTTACCGATACCCATCTGGTCTGGCTTGAAACCAATCCCGAAAAGAAAATAATGATAAACGATCTCGAAACTGGTCTCAACACCCCTGCTCTCGTCTTTTCCAAAAATGACCTTATCCCAACCGATTTATCCTGCAATGGCGATATCGTTTCCTGGCAAAGTATCTCCAGTCTAGACAACCAAAGCCATCAAGTCATTAAATATCTAAACCTTACCGACAAAACTGTAAAAAAGTTTGATCTCTCTTCTTCCGCCTACAAAAAACCTTTTATCAAACTACTTTCTCTCAAGAAATTAACCTTTCCTTGAAGAATGAAAACAATCGATCTAGGTTTTAACCCTTTTTCCATTCACGCCAAAAATAGGGTCGAATACTCCGGCCTCACAAACCCCAACCCCAAGCTAACCGTAACCCTTTCTCCCAGTGTAAGTCAAAAAATAACCGCCGGCAAAAACGGCACATGGTCTTATCTTTTAGATTCCAGCACTCTCAAACTTATCCATGAAGAATATTCTCCTCCATCATCGTCGCCGACCCCTTCACCTGCTTACAATCAGATCCTCTTGACCTAGCTAAATTTACCTTAAGAAAATATCTCTCTATAACCACTATTATCGAAGAAGATTATTACAATCCAATTAATCGCAACAGTATTTTTTTGATCAGTTTAGATATTTTCCTCGTCATCGCCTTAATCGTCGAAATGACCCTACGTTATCGATAAGTTTTAGGTTTGCCCATCTTTAGTAAAAAGAAAAAACATACCAATTCTGACCAGTCTATCGCTCCTCAGGATACCTCCCAAACCCTCAAAAACTAAAATAATTCCCCAGAACAGACACTCTTTGGCAGAAACCCTCTTGACAAAATGTAAAGTGACCTTTACATTATTACTATAGATATTTAAATAACTAATTCCCACAATTTCACCAAACCCCATTAAGTTATAAAGTTGTTGGTAATAAATTGCCGGTTATTAGTTTAAAGAAAGGAGTTCCTATGCCAAAAACAATTGGAATCGATCTCGGAACGACCAATTCGGTAGTAGCTGTTATGGAGGGTGGCAAGCCTAAAGTTATCCCATCAACCGAAGGCTCAAATACTATCCCATCTATCGTCGCCGTCGCTAAGAACGGCGAGAGATTGGTTGGCCAACTGGCAAAACGCCAAGCTGTCACCAATCCAGAAAACACCATTTTTTCAGTTAAGCGCCTGATCGGACACCGCTTTGAAGATGAAGAAGTACAGACCGATTTAAAATTAATGCCCTATAAAATCGTCAAAGCCAACGGCGGTGTAAACGTCATTATGGGCGGTAAAGAATATTCTCCTCAAGAGATCTCTGCTTTTATCCTTCAAAAATTGAAAGCAGATGCTGAAGCCTATCTTGGCGAAACCATTACCGACGCTGTTATCACTGTTCCGGCCTATTTCAATGATTCCGAACGTCAAGCCACTAAGGATGCTGGTAAAATCGCTGGCTTAAATGTCCAGCGTATCGTCAACGAGCCTACCGCCTCAGCTATGGCCTATGGTCTCGACAAGAAGAAAGAAGGCAAAATCGCTGTCTATGACTTTGGCGGCGGAACTTTTGACATCACTATTCTTGAGGTCGGTGATGGTGTTTTCGAAGTAAAATCCACCAACGGCGACACTCATCTTGGTGGCGATGATCTCGACCAAAAAATCATGGACTGGATTATCGATGAATTCAAAAAACAAGAAGGTCAAGATCTAAGAAATGAAAAAGCCGCCATCCAGCGTGTCAAAGAAGCTGCCGAAAAGGCCAAAATCGAACTTTCTAACTCTCAAGAAACCGAAATAAATCTTCCATTTGTTACCGCCGATGCCAACGGTCCTAAACACTTGATAATGAAATTAACCCGCTCCAAACTTGAACAATTAACAGAAAGTCTAATCAAAAAAACTGTCCCAATTTGCGAAGCCGCTATGAAAGACGCCGGCGTCTCCAAAAAAGACATCGACGAAGTCATTCTCGTCGGTGGCATGACTAGAATGCCTCTGATTCAAAAAACCGTTGAAGAAATCTTCGGCAAAGAACCTTCCAAAGGCGTCAATCCGGACGAAGTCGTCGGTCTTGGCGCCGCCACTCTAGGGGGAGTTCTAACCGGCGAGGTCAAAGATCTCCTGCTTCTTGACGTCACTCCGCTAACTCTTGGTATTGAAACTTTGGGTAGTGTCATGACTCCGTTAATTGACAGAAATACCACCATCCCAACTTCTAAAAGTCAAATCTTTTCCACTGCCGTCGACAATCAAACCACTGTTGAAATTCACGTTCTCCAAGGTGAGAGGCCGATGGCCGGCGACAACCGGACTCTAGGCCGTTTTATCTTAGACGGTATTCCCCCTTCTCCTCGTGGCATTCCTCAGGTCGAGGTAACATTTGACATTGATGCCAACGGTATTCTTCACGTTAAGGCTGTCGACAAAGCTACCGGCAAAGAACAAAAAATCACCATCACCTCTTCGAGCGGGCTTTCTGAAACTGAGATCGAAAGAATGCAAAAAGAAGCCGAATCCCACGCCGAAGAAGACAAAAAGAAAAAAGAAACTATCGAAGCACGTAACATCGCTGAAAATCTAGTTTACTCTACAGAAAAAACCTTAAAAGAAGCTGGCGACAAAATTACTCCCGAAATGAAAAAAGAAGTCGAGGATAAGGTCGCAAAAATCAAAGAAATCATTGCCAAATCAGATGCCACATCCGATGAGATCAAATCTGCCAGTGATGAACTTTCCGAAGCTATTCAGAAAGTTGGTTCAGCTATGTACGAACAAGCCAAAAACCAGCAACCGCCGGAAGAGTCGAAAGAAGAATCAAAAACCGAAGAGCCAAAAGAAGAATCAAAAGGTTCTGACGAAGGTGAGCAGATCAAATAAGTCCATAATCCAAAAAACTATTTTGTCATCTGCTCGTCATTATGTATAATACAATTCTTCTCAAGCAAAGAGCGCAGTAAGTCAGTCCATCACAGGATCTAATAAAACGTTCAGACACACAAATCAGAATTTTTTGAACTTACAGGTAAGCTTCTTGAGAACTACAAGGATTTATGATATGTTGGCGGAGTAATTTTCTCCGCCTCATACATAAGTTTTGGTGGTAAGGTAATAAGAATGAAAAAAGATTATTATGAAGTGCTCGGCGTCTCAAAAGGTGCCTCGCCCGAAGAAATCAAAAAAGCATACAGAAAACTTGCCCTGCAATATCATCCTGATCGCGCCGGCAAGTCCGCTGAAGAAAAATTCAAAGAAGTAAATGAAGCCTATCAAGTCTTATCCGACCCTCAAAAGAGAGCCGCTTATGATCAATTTGGCCACGCTGGTGTCGGTGCTGGCGGCCCCAGCGGTTTCGGCAGAGCCGGAACCCAAGGTGGTTTTGGCGGCTCCGGTGGGGGCGGCTTTGATTTTTCAGGTGGCTTTGGTTTTGGTGGTGGTGGACTTGGCAGTATCTTCGAAGATCTGTTCGAAGGAGCTTTTTCCACTGTTCAAGCCGAAATGAATATTTCAATCACCCAAGCTGTCTTAGGAGATGAGATCGAATTTCAAACCCAAACTGGCGAAAAATTAAGACTAAAAATCCCTGCCGGAGTCCAAGACGGCTCTCAATTTAGATTTCGCGGACGCGGCGCTCAAACGCGCCGCGGCAGAGGTGACCTCGTCATCACTCTCAGCGTACAGATCCCTAAACGCCTTACCAAAGAGCAAAAACGCCTCTACGAGCAACTCAGAAATCTCGAAAAATAACATCTATTAAACTCATCGAAAAGAAATAATAGAATATAATTAATTATCAACTTCTTAACGCCTTAAGGAGGGATTTATGGAATATGGGATTCTCATCTTCATTTTTTTCTTTTTTATTTTTCCCGGCATCAAACTACTTTATCAATACGAATAAGCTGTCGTCTTCACCTTAGAAAAATATTCCTCAACCAAACAATCCGGTCTGCGCTGGATCCCCCCTTTACCCGAACTATGTGTAAAGTCGATATGAGAATTAAAACCGCCGAAATCACGGCCGTCTCTCCAGCCGCCATTACTTTACATATTCTCCAAACTATTCGCGACATCGCCTCGGACCCTTCAGAAAAAATCGTCATTTTTGCCCCAACTGACACACAACAGACAATAAAATCACTCATAGGCAAATAATGCCTAAAGATTATCCTCTCTCTGGCAATCCTTCTCTCGGCGGCGTAGTCAGTTTTCTGCGAAATTCACAACAATCGCAGCCTCTTATCTATCGCAGCGACAATTATATTCTCCAAAGAAACAAACATTACCTCCAAATTACCTTCAACTATGATTTATAGTTTGTTCATTCCATCCTGCCTCGCATTCCATTCAATGAAAGGATAATAATAGAGGCTGGGACTCCTTTTATTAAAAAGGAAGGTATGGCTGGAGTACGCGCCATTTCCTCGATCTGGCCCGGCAAAGTCGTCGCCGACATGGAAGTTTCCGATAGTGCTTTAGGTGAAGTCGAAATGGCCAGAGCCGTCGGCGCTACCGCTATCATCGTCGCCGGCCAAGCTCCCAAAGAAACACGAGACCTATTTATTGCTTCTTGTAAAACAAATAAACTTATCCCAATGGTAGATATGATTGGCGTGAATGATCCCATTAAGGTTATTAGACAATTAAAAAGTCAGTCCAATGTCGTTATTCTCCACAAAGGCCGCAACGAAGAAACCGCTCGCGGCAAAGTGATCGAATACAGGCACGTTAAGCGCATCAAGTATAAATACGATATTATTATTTCAGTTGTTGGCGGTGTGGATATCAAAGAAGCCTGCAACTCCGTTTTTAACGGCGCCAATATCATCGTTGCCAATCTTGTCCAATCCGGCGATCTCTGGGAAGGTATTCCAATAAATTCAAATATAGCTCAGCTAGCCAATCAATTTTTAACAAACATCGAATAAAATTTTCGCCCATTATCTAACTATTAGTCAGAATCTATCGTTCTGAGCCTATCTTAACCTTGTGGACAACAGGCAAAATATTCCAGACATGAGTTTTCCTTACAGACTTTATCAACTTGACACCAGATCTCAAGCGATGATACGCTAGTTATAGTAAATAGGAGGGATGGTCTAATGAATGTTCCCTCGTGGGATTTGTTTATTATCATATTTTTAATCATTGCCATTGGTTTTGGCTTTATCTTACAGCGCGACAAAGTAGTGGTATTTTTATTATCGAACTTTTCAGGTATAGTTGTTTCGCAAACAGTCTCCGAACCAGTGAAACTCTTTTTCAGTGGTAATAAAACATTAGCCGATTCAGTTTGGATTCAGGCTAATGTTTCTCCTTTTGCCATCCAAGTAGCCATATTTATGTTAGTCGCTTTTCTTGTCGCTGGTAAATCAGGATTAGGTGGTAAAGGTCCAAAAGGCATTCTATCTCCAGTTGAGATTATTGCCTTCAGTTTTTTTAACGCCGTTTTATTTCTCTCCGCTATCGCTTCTTTCATGCTGCCCGAAATGAGACAAGGTATCCAAGAAGCCTCTAAATTAGCTAAGTTTATAATCACTTATAAATTATTCTGGATGGTCGCCCCGATTATTCTAATCATCTTCAC
>CAYZYR010000002.1:0-54161 GCA_964482785.1 uncultured Candidatus Saccharibacteria bacterium
CGGTGCCTCATTTTTCAGCTGCCCTCCATTGCTCAGTTTCGTCACAAATTCAACAATCTCATCATCACTCAGATTATTCCTCGACACAAACTGAAACTGTTTCCCGTTTCTCGCCTCAACCCAATACTTATACGGCCCACGATCCGCCACAATAACCAACAAAATATTATTAGACTTCTCACTCGCTAGCTCATCAAACAACTCAATACCGATCAAGTTCACCGCCCGATAATCGACCAGCATCACATTTGGCGTAATCCTTCTCATATATTCCAACAACTCATCCAAATTATGCGGCAAAATCACATTCCACTTTTTCCTAAAGAAAATCTTTTTGAAATTAGGATTCGGATCGTAAATCAAAGCCGATTTAGCAAAAAGTTTACTTTTACCCCCAGCCATCAATATTAATATCCAGCTAAACCATACTCCAAAAAGTAACGAGAAAACATGCGAAGAATACGCCACAGTCACTCCTTCGCCATTCGATCGGATCATGCTTATCAAATCATTCGCCAAATAATATAAAATCACCAGCCATGCCGACCACGCCCACCAGAAAATAAAGATTAAAGTCATCCCTATCTTATCCTTTGGCAAAAGCACCAAATACGCCCCCATCACCGCCGAAATCGCCGCCGACGCTCCCAAAAGCGCCGTCCCATAATCATTAGTCATTCGCGATGTCACAATAAAAGCCAGCGCTCCTATCATTCCACCAACCAGATAAATCAAAGCAAATTTAAGATGACCAACCATACTTTCCACCCTATCCCCAAAAATCCAAAAAAAGTACATATTACTAAAAACATGATAAACGTCCAAGTGCATAAACATCGATGTAAAAATCGTCTTATAATTTCCCCGACCAAGATCATTGATTCTAAAGATGACATTATCCGCATTCAAGTCAGGAATAACCTGCAAATTATAGATAGCAAAAAATACCAAGTTAACAAAAACAATTAACCAAGTTAACCATGGCAAGCGAAAACATTTTAATCTTGACTCAGTTTTAAATGGAAACATTTCCCTCCGGAACTCGACTATCCACAGACAGCATTTTTATAATACTCAATCTCGCACTTCAAAAAAAAATCATTCACTGCTACAACGTCGATCCTAATATCATGATCGCAATATTTAATACTCAATTCTTTGGCCAATGTTAACAATTTCGTCTTCTTTTTCTTATCAACCATCTCTTCTGCTCTGCCAAATCTAAAAGAATTTTTTGTTTTCACCTCAACAATAACTATACAATCCCGATCTTTCGCCAGAATATCAATCTCTCCCAATTTCATTCTAACATTCGTATCCAATATTTCCATGCCGAGCTCTCGCAAAAAGCGGCAAGCTAATTGCTCACCGCTTTGCCCCGTTCTCTTATTATCCATTTTATTTATTCAGCTGACTTTTCGTCAGGTTTTGTTTCTTTATCTGTTTCTCCATCCACTGGAGTTTCAGTTTCTTCTGCAGAAGACTCGCCCTCAGTCGCAGTTACCGATCCCTCAGTCTCTTCAGAAATTTCATTCTCTGCTACAGTTTCAAAATCTTCTGTCTGGGGAGCTTCAACTTCTTCTTCGCTTTCAACAATATCTTCTACCGTTTCAGGAGTAACAGCCTCGTCGGCAGCAGTATTCTCATCCCAAATCTCACCCTCGATTTGCTCACCCTTCAAGCGCGCTTTTCTGCCAGTTAATTCGCGGATGTAATAAAGTTTTGCTCGTCTTACTTTACTTGCTTTTACTCTTTCAATCTTAGCAACTTTCGGCGAGTGCAAAGGATAAGTCCTTTCAACGCCGACACCCGAAGCAATACGTCTTACTTTAAAAGTTCCATTAATTCCCATATCACCCTTAATCGAAATAACCAAGCCTTCAAAAACCTGAATTCTCTCTTTACCAGCCTCAATAATTCTCTGATGAACGCGAACAACATCACCTGGCCTTAAAGATGGAACAGCCTTTTTTAAATGTTTTGATTCAATTAATTCAATCGCTGGATGCTTGCTCATAAAAATATTCCTTTCTATAGAAAGTTTGTTAGCAAGATATTAGGTAAAAATATATTTACCGATAAATCTAAATACATATTAACATAAAAAAGTCCCCGAGGCAAGACCATCTGCGATGACGCAGTGTCTTGTCTCAAGGGACTTTCCTTTGATCGCTCTATTCGCTCTTGGACCCTAGCAGGTCTCTGTTGAGCGTCAGCGTTGTTTGCGTGGTAATCACCCTTAGCAATCACTCACCCAAGCTCGTGCAAAACTGCACTTGTATCGATCTACCGAGGTGTCTTGGATGACACCTTCTCCTTCTTCCGTAATGTTGTACAGCGCCGTTACAGTCACGCCATATCCATCACGCAGGTTGGTCTTGCAAGCATTCGCAACCCGATCAAACATGACCATGATCTGATCGCGTGTCACTCGCAATCCATAGTCTCTCGCTTTTTGCAGAGACTTCTTGATGAACTCATCTAACGTAGGTACGTATGGAGACTCGATAATGACTAGTATCATCATATTTGATCTCCTTACATAGATAGAAAGCTGCCGTCTGACGACTACCGCACCTTCACCCTCGCCCAGGGTTACGGTGCTACCTCTGCCCAGCTCACTCATGATGCGACCTCCCCTATAACGACGCTGCGACAGGTACTCGCCCAGCACCAGTCGTAGCCATAGTAGCATTGGTCCACTTGCGGACAGCCCCTCTGACCATGTTGATCAGAGTCCTCTCGTCCATCCGCCCTTCCTTAGGCAGATTGCAGCCGAGAGCATCGCCCGAAAAACGGACTCTAAGAGGTTTTCTGCCTCCGCGCAACTCGATATAAACATCTACATTCATACCAGCTCTGTGGAACATATCGTGAACCTCTCCTGCGATATGCCCGACGCTTACCGTCTTTGCATTTCTTGTCTTACTATTCTTCATCAGTCGCTCCTCCTTGATCATTCAGCAAATCGTGCAGTCATTGCAGAATCTTGACCAACCACGGTCAGTCCGCGAGCTGCCACCCAAGCAGCATCCTCAAGTCGCCGCCTCTCCAGACCCTCAACTGCCAGTTTTATAACCGCAGTAATACTCTCCGGAGTTGCATCCATATAGACAGGAAGCCTCAGGTCATTAGCCGCTTTCGCATCCAACGACACCCAGACTTTTCCTCTACCATGGAAACGCTCCACCTCAATAGGCTGAAGCCCAACACGATAGAGAAAGTTGTTCACACAGCCCTCCCAGTCTGTCAATTCTCCGACAGACATCCTGCTTTCCTCAAAATCCCGTTTTAATCTTGGCACATCTTTCACTTTTTCACCTCTTCCATGAGATTTCCTAAGCTCTGAGCAAAAATGATTTTACCCACAGCCGTAGGCAGCATCCATTTTTGAAAAAATAAATACTGCCTACAACCGTAGATTATTTTAAATGTTCGAAAAAATATGGCTATAGAATACAGCTAATTCAAGCATTTGTCAAGACCTCGATTAGTATCAACATTCAACATAAATAAAAACGACCCCTTAAGGAACCATTTTTCTATTCAATACAATTCTATTTATTCCGCATCAACATTTACAAACCGAGTCTTCTCAAGATTGCCATTAAATTTCTTAATATGTTTAACTTCAAACTTAACTACACCGTTGCATTTAGCGTAAATCGTATCATCAACACCCATAGCAGTATTTCTTCCAGCGTAAAACTTGCTTCCACGCTGACGAATTATGATATTACCGGCTACAACTTTTTGTCCGCCAAAAAGTTTAACGCCTAAGCGCTTCGCAATCGAATCTCTACCTAACTTACTTGTACCCTTCGCTTTTGTATGGGCCATAATTACTCCTTATCACACTGTCGATCGTGATCAAAATTTCCCAATAATTTCAATAAAATTTTCCGACAATGACGATAAAATAAAAATCTAACAT
The DNA here is from genome assembly GCA_964482785.1 of uncultured Candidatus Saccharibacteria bacterium. Taxonomy (GTDB): domain Bacteria; phylum Patescibacteriota; class UBA1384; order VFKW01; family VFKW01; genus CAYZYR01. The sequence continues at coordinate 3,935 of CAYZYR010000002.1, forward strand.
CAAATCCTAAACTCAATCTCCAAACCTGAAAATTTGGCTTTTGACATTTGGCATTCACAACTTGTGAATTAATTGTACCTAATATATTTGCAAATGTCAACGCACATGCTACATTGAATTTAGCCCAATATCAGCAATTTTTACAAGCACGCCAAAAGCGACAATATGCTTCCCGATAAAAAATCTCAGAAACTAAATTATGCTCATAGGTAGATTATATGTCCGCCTGCTAAGGCCATTTTAACCCGTAATCTACCAAGAGAATAATTTAATTTCAAGGTTCCGATTTTAGCTTGCTTCGAAGCTGGTTTTCGCGGCGAATGAATAAGATTTGTAAATAAAGAGAAAACACATGCTAACATCTCCTCCCTTTACAGACAAAACAAATATAATTAATAAGCTAAAAATCAATAAAAGCTATTGCCAATAAATCAATTTTAAAAAATATGTCAAATTTCATTCACTTACACGTTCACAGTCATTATTCATTACTAGACGGATTGGGGAAAATTCCTGATCTTGTTGCCCGTGCTAAAAAATACGGCATGGATTCACTTGCTCTTACCGATCACGGCGTCATGTATGGAGCTATCGAATTTTATCAAGAATGTATTAAACAAGGCATTAAACCAATAATCGGCGTCGAAACTTACGTCGCTCCCCGGACTATCAACGACCGTGTCCCAAAGATCGACACCACCCCATATCACCTAGTATTATTAGCAAAAAACTATCAAGGCTACGAAAATCTTCTAAAATTAATCTCCATCGCTCATCTCGACGGCTACTATTACAAACCCAGGATAGACAAGGAAATCCTCAAACAGCACAAAGAAGGTCTGATCGCTCTAAGCGCTTGTTTAGGAGGAGAAGTCGCCTCGCACGCCGGACATAGCAACAAAACAGCCGCCGAAAAATCCCTCCAAGACTACATCGACATATTCGGCAAAGAAAATTTCTATCTTGAACTCCAACATCATCCCAATCTCGAGCGTCAAAACATCGCCAACCAAATCCTTATAGAATTGGCTAGAAAGCACAATATTGGACTAGTAGCTACCAATGATGTCCATTATATCGATAAAGGCGATGCAGAGGCTCAGGACGTCTTGCTGTGTGTCCAAACGGGCAAACTCATGACTGACATAGACCGCATGTCCATGAAAGAGGGTGGAGAATATTTAGATATCTCATTCCGCTCCCCTGAAGAAATGTCTCAAGCCTTCTCGCATGTACCAGACGCCATCGAAAACACCCAAAAAATCGCTGACCAATGTCAAATCGAAATAGAGATAGGCAAATTCCGCTTTCCCGAGTTCGCTCTGCCTGAAGGATATAATTACGAAACATACGTCAGAAAATTAATCGACGAAAGATTGCCTCAAAAAGTCCCGACAGTTACAGAAGAAATGAAAAAACGCATTGATTACGAATTTGATGTTATCAAAGAAAAAGGCTATCTTGGCTACTTCCTAATTGTTCAGGATTTAGTCCACTGGGCCAGAGAAAGAGGTATCCCGACCAACACCAGGGGCTCTGCTGCCGGCTGTCTTGTCTCTTACGCTCTTGGTATTACCCCCTCTAAATTAAACCCATTAGACTACAACTTGCCCTTCGAAAGATTCCTAAATCCATTTCGTCCTTCCGCTCCCGATATCGATATCGACATCGCCGACGCTGGCCGCAACGCTCTCATCGCCTACGTCTCCGAAAAATACGGTGCCGACCGTGTCGCTCAGATCTGTACCTTCGGAACCATGGCTGCCAAAGCCGCTATCCGCGACGTTACCAGAGCGCTAGGTTTTCCTTATGCCTTCGGCGATATGCTTTCCAAGCTCATCCCGACAGGTTCGCAAACCCAAGCTATGAGCATTAAAAAGGCTCTCGACACCGCTCCCGAATTTAAAGAACAATATGACAATGACCCCAACGCCAAACGAGTCATCGACCTCGCCGTCAGACTGGAAGGTTGTGCCCGCCATGCCTCCGTCCACGCTGCCGGCGTTGTCATCGCTCCTGATGAAATCATCAAATTCACTCCTGTAATGCGCGACAACAAAGGCGACCGCATGGTTACTCAGTATGAAATGCACGCCGTCGGAGAAGATGGCATCGGATTAATCAAAATGGACTTCTTAGGCCTAGCCAATCTGACGATCATCCAAGACGTCTTGAGAATTATCAAAAAAACCAGAAACATCGATATAAAATTAGACGAACTAGAATTAGACGATCCCAAAACCTTCGAGCTTCTTGCCAATGCCGAAACCATCGGCGTCTTTCAGCTTGAATCAGAAGGCATGCGCAAGTATATCAAAGAACTAAAACCAACCAACATCAACGATATCATGGCCATGGTTGCCCTCTATCGTCCCGGCCCCATGAACTTCATCCCTCAGTACATCGAGCGAAAACACAATTCCTCCAAAATCCAATATCTCGATCCGCGCATGTCCAAAATTCTCGACAAATCTCTCGGTCTGATCGTTTACCAAGACGACGTTTTAATGATTGCCATCGAACTAGCTGGATACAACTGGCAGGAAGTCGATAAATTCAGAAAAGCCATCGGTAAAAAAATAGTCAAAGAAATGGTTGCCCAAAAAGAAAAATTCTTCAAACAAATCATCGAAAGAGGCATGAAGAAGGATGTGGCCCAGGAACTCTGGAACCAAATCGAAACATTTGCCGGTTACGGATTCAACAAAGCCCATGCCGCCTCTTATGGTCTAGTCGCCTATCAGACAGCTTACCTCAAATCCCACTTCCCCTCCGAATTTATGGCCGCCTGGCTCACTTCAGAACAACACCGAGATATCGAAAAAGTCGCCTTCGCCCTCCAAGAAGCCGAAAGAATGAAAATCAAAGTCCTACCACCAGACATAAATTCTTCATTCGTCGACTTTGGCGTTATACCTGGAACATGGGAAATCAGCTACGCTCTCGCTTCCATCAAAAACGTCGGTAGAGGTGCCGCTGAAGAAATAACAGAAGAACGAAAAAATAACGGCCGATTCAAATCGCTTGAAGACTTCATCGAGAGACTAGGTCCCACAGTCATCAACAAAAAAATTCTCGAAAACCTTGCCAAAGCCGGTGCCCTCGATTCGCTCGCAGAAAGAAATTTAATAATCAATAATATGGAAGAAATCCTAAAATTTTCCGACAGCGTCGCCAAATCAAAGCAATCTACCCAGATAAATCTTTTCGGGCTTCAAGAGCAATCTACCAAACATACCCTAAAACTCGAAGGCGCCAAACCCGCAGATAAAAAACAATGTCTCGCCTGGGAAAAAGAACTGCTCGGCATCTATCTCTCAGATCATCCATTAAAGACCATACAAAATATATTACCCAAGATTTCTACCCCCATAGCCTACCTCGGAGCAAAAGTCGGCACCACCCAAAGAATTGCCGGCATCGTCACCCAATCAAAAAAAATTCTCACTAAAAACAATGAAAATATGATCTTCATGAGACTTGAAGATCTATCAGGCAATTTAGAAGTTGTAGTTTTTCCCAGAGCCTACGATATCTGCAAAGACTGCACTCAAATAGACAGGCTTGTTGTAGTCGAAGGCAGAGTTCAAAACAAAGACGACGAAATAAAATTTATCGCCGAGACAATAGAAGAAATTCCTCAAGACGCCGAGGATCTTATCAGGATGGAAATAAAGCTTCAAAAAAACAGCAAAGAAGTCGAAAAAAAATCTAAAAAAACATCCTCCCGAAGCTTCTGCTCATCAGGAGAAAATTTACCAAAAAGTCAAACTGTAAAAGAAAACTCTCTTCCCAAGCCGCCGAAACCAGAAAAACCGGCCCTCACCCTAAAACTAGAACACAAACATACCCAAAAAACTCTCCTTGAACTAAAAGAAATCTTTGCCAAATATCCAGGTCAAACACCTGTCAAGCTTCAAGTGCCCATAAACTCTCACCACAAAGAAGTTAAAACCAAAATCACCGTCAGCCCCTCAGGTGACCTTATAAACGAATTATCTCATTTAATAGACCCAATCAACATCCATGTCCCAGTCGCAAATTTACCCATAGATTCTACAACCGACTTACTACCATGACCCTTCAAAGAGAAACTTAAACTCATTATCCTGCTTTACCAGAAGCAAAGTCAAAGATCTTCTATCTTAAATAACTCTTCATGTAACGAAAAATACCTCAGATACAAATCTGACTTTTCCGAATATATTTATTTATGATCAGATTTATAATTTAAATATCAGGTCGTTCCAATCTAGTATATATTTGTTGAGAGCTATTATCTGCCGCATCGTAAGCCTCAATTACTACATACAAATACCAGCAGCAATATTCTCCTTCAGGATCAAAATAAGGTAAATAATCCGCTCGATTTATCGAAATAGGGGTATTAGTCTCTACATCACTCCTCAATATCTCAACCCACAAATCTCCTTGAATACTTACACGATAGCCTACAACTCCCACATTATCATTTGCTGCATCCCAACTTATAGTCAGCTTTTCATTCGTTTTTGCTATCTTCGGACTGGCGTTCATAGGAAAAACCGGCGCATAATGATCCTTATCTCCTGTGCCAACGGTAAAAGGCTGTTCCCAATCCACCCAAGTTCCTGAAACATTTTTCTTAAAGTAGCTATGATTTCCTGCTTGATCAACTGCTTTAACCCTTGCTATATAATCTCCGGCCGGAATATTATTTTCTGTAGCGCTAATACCCACAAAACTAGTAGAATAATAGTTCGAATTTACCGCAACAGTTTTTAAGTCATTCCAACTGTCACTTGATTTTTTGTATTCGTAAACAAAACCGCTTATACCGCTAGCATCTTGTGCGTAAGGACCATAAAAATGCACGGTATTCTGTTCAATATCTACATAAAAATTATACTCCCATCCACTAGTCGCCCAAGTCGGCGCTTGAGTATCAGTCGAAGAAAAGTTGATAAAACTAGATACCTTTGTCGTACTCACATTCCCTTCGGGATCATGTGCAAAAACATTAAATCTATAGCCTGTCGATGCAAAATTAATCCCCAAACTACTTAAATTCAAAAAACTATCTTTCGTGTCAGTAGAAACTCTAGTCCACGTTCCGGTTTCATCTGTTTCACTGCTCGATTGTTTGTACCATACCACATACTTAAGATTATCATAAGAATCATCTATCGCTTTCGGCCAATAAACTATCACGTTTGTTGGCGTTCCTCCGGAACGCGTGGACTGTATAAAAGATTTATGTTCCGCTCGCCAATAAGGTATAAAATTATTAGTTGACTTCGAGGCAAAAGCAACACCATTCTCATATCCCCGTCCAAAAAAGCTATTATCATTAAGCTTTCCCCGTATTTCATAATTATCGGCGTTTATACACTTTATTTTAAAATACTGATCATCCCCTGTTTTCCCATTTATCTTAGGAATTTTTCCAAGCAATTCCTCAAACATATTTCCGATAGCAGAACCATCTGTTATATCCTGCAATCCCTCTTCCATCCCAGGAGGACATTTCTCCCCATTCTCTGCCATATACGAAGTCAAAGCTGTATCAAGCGACCTCAGATCAGATTTTGTTTGCACGTCCTGCGCCTTCTGTCTTACTGACCTCATCCCAACCAAAACAATGCTGGCAAGAACGCCTATTATCGAAACAACAACCATCAGCTCTATCAACGTAAAAGCAAGTCTTTTTCTCATATTTTACTCCTCTCAAGCTAAGGCCAATCTATAAGTATATATTAGCAGTACCTGCAGCATCATCTACACTTACAAGTAATATATATTCATAGCCCCCGGTTCTATCAATGTCAAAGGCTTCTGTCTCTATCTTCAACCCGTAATCTTTTTCAAAGATAGTTGTAGCCTCATAACCATTTGTACGCGCCACCTCAATATGATAATTAGTCACCCCTATATTATCTCCCCAATGAACCCATGTAAATTCATGCTGAGAACTGATCGCCCTTGTCGGTCTATTAGGCGGGGAAATAGGTAGTTCAATGTCCTCTCCTTCTTTACCTATAACAACAATACTGGGAATATAATATTCATCGCTAACATTGCCAGCTCTATCAAAACAATACAGTTCTAACTCATACTCTCCAGCAGGAACACGACTAAACGTAGAGGGAATCAAATCATATATATCATAGCCAAAAACCCATGGTCTATCAAAGTCATCTTTATACGAGTCAAAACCAAGCAACTCCCCCAAACTAACCGGATGCTTTTCCCCATGTTCAGCCCTGTAGCTGATCAAAGCACGATTTAAAGACGTTATATCTGATTTACGCTGCACATCTTGCGCTCGATACCTCATTGTCCTCAATCCAACCAACATCAAAACCGCCAAAACCCCGATAATTGAGATTACGACCATTAGTTCGATTAATGTAAAGCCCCTCCTATCCGAACGCATAAATCTCCTTAATACCAATATAGCAAATCAAATATCAAAAAACTAGAAGCTGTCTTTAAATTCAACTTTACCGCCTATATCTTGCTTAACATACTTCAAAGCCTTCACTATTTTTTGTTGCGCATCATAAGGATCCGGTACCCAGAGTAAATCCAATCCGGAATTAGAGCTAGCTGTAGCTATATGTAGCGTACCGAAATTCAAAAACATTTGTAAAGGACCTCTCATTTCTGACGAAATATCCTGAATTCTATCCAATTCTATCTCAGTAATTGTCCTATGAAATAAACCATCTTGACCAATTTTTATAAGGCGTTGATTAGTAATAATATAGATCCCATTAGACCAGATAAACCACTTATATCCCACCATCAAACCCGCACCCAACACAAAAGCAAAAAGCGCGTAAGAAAAATACCCGCTCGCCCCCGCAAACATCAGCATCAAAACCACCAGATTTGCCAGAAGCAATATTATAAAACCTGTTTTGGCAAATACCCAAACATGCTGTTTGATCATAAGAAGAATTTCCTCGTCTTCTCTTTGCCCTCTAAAATGAAAATCATCGTACATTTTTTACCCTATTTTTAGTATGCCACCATTCCAGTAAAAATAAAACAATCGATATCCCTACCATCACCAGCGCCAACCAGATCCCAGCCCAAAATTTACCTTCTGGCCCCATACTAAGCGCCATATAACCCAGCACCATACTCACCACATAAAGCAAGATCACAGTCTGTCTCGAAGACAATCCCGCCTTCATCAGCCGATGATGAATATGATTTCTATCTGGTTCAAACGGCGACTTTTTATGAATTAGACGATTTCCGATCACCCAAAGCCCGTCCAAAATCGGCAGTCCCATCACCAAAGAAGCAGTTGCCACCTTTCCGCCTGAAATAATCGCTAAAATTGCGATCATATAACCAATAAACATACTTCCAGTATCACCCAAAAATATCTTTGAAGAACTAAAGTTAAACGGCATAAAACCCAAGATACTTCCAATTAAAATTATTGCCACAAATGCCGTCGCCGGCTGATCAATCCTCGGACTAACTGAAAGTAAAAATAATGCCGCCACTGTAATAATCGCAATTCCTCCAGCCAATCCATCGAGCCCATCCAACCAGTTTACCACATTCATAACCAACACAATCCACAAAACAACCACCAGAGACCCCCAGCTCACCGCAAAATCACCAATACTAAACACCGTCGACTGTAAATTATAAAGATCGCCAAACGGATTATTAAACCAAGGAACACTAATTCCAAAACCAGTCACCACACAAGCCGCTGCGATTTGCGAAAAGAGCTTAGTTCCCCATTTCATCCCTTTAATATCATCATAAAACATCGTCGCGATGATGATAATCGCTCCAACAATCACCCCAATTAAATTTTGATCAATCCCAATGATCTTCTCCTCGCTAAATTCCAACCTTGACCCATCAAAAACCGCAAAAATCAGCATGTTCAGCCAAAAAGCGATCGTAATCGCCACACCGCCCAGCCTGGGAGTTGGATTTTTATGACTATCACGATCGCGAATTTTCGGCACAAATTTATGCCCAATCGCCCATTTCCTAACCCAATAAGTCAGTCCCAAAGCCACCATACAAGATATCACAAGCGGGATTATATATAACTTGAATGCATCCATTTTTTAACTCTTAAACAACTTATCTTTTGTCACAATAACAACTCATCCAAATTCCACAACTTTCAGCTCAAGATTCTTTTTTATTTTTCCTTACCTTGCCCCACTCCTGAGTATAAATAACCGTTTCAGTAATAAGATCGTAATCTAAAATCTCATCCGATTTAAACCAAATTTTGATCTCGCGCTCCGCCTCTTCCGGCGAACCTGAAGCATGAACTAAAGTATGAATAGTTCTATCAAGATCATCAGCCATTTCATAACTTTCAGTACTATAATCTCCCCTTATCGAACCAATATCAGCCGCAAGAGGATTAGTCGCGCCAGCCGTTTTTCTCCCCAGCGCGCAAGCATGCGGCCCTTCCCAAACCATCATCATCATCGGCCGATCCAAAAAATGATCAATGCAACGGCGCCTGGTTCTTTTAGCCAGATCGATCGGTCCCACATCTGGTTCAATCCCGCGCGCTTTATAATTTTCATAAGTTTTTGTACCTGAAGAAATATACCACTCCTCATCATCAGGATAATGTTCTTCCATCTGCTTCCTAGTCGGCACAGCCAATTTGCAGGCTATCAGTTTCAACCCTCGTCTTTCAAATTTGGACATAATTTCACCAATCAAGTGTCTCTGAATAGATTCCGGCTTAATCGCTACAAATGTTCTTTCCTTAATCATAAAAACTCCTTAGTTTAGTCTATTTTAATACCAAACCACGTTTTTTCCAATACAGAATATATAAACAGAGTATCTAGACCTTAAGCAAACCCTTCAACTGTCCCTCGTCTCCATTCGGCGCAATCACAGCTAGATTAAGATTATCTTCGCGAAATATTTTACCAGCCACCCTCTTTATATCTTCAACAGTTACTCTTTCAATCTTATCTATCACCTGGTCCGGACTCAACACCTCAGTCATCAGCAGTTCCTGTCGCCCATACCAATTAGACACATTATCAGTATCATCCATTGAAAGATTAATCATTCCCTTAGTAAAATCTTTGGCTTTTCGAAGTTCATCTTCCGGCACATCAATATTTTTAAATTTCGAAAACTCCTCGCAAATCGCCTTTACCGCCTCCTCCAGCTTACCAAGATTTAAGCCCGCATGAACAATAGTCGCCCCCGTCTCCTGCAAACTCTCATTAAAAGAATAAATATTATAAGCCAACCCTTTTTCTTCCCGGATAGTAAGAAACAATCGCGAGCTCATCCCCTGTCCCAAGATAGTATTAATCAAATTCCAAACATACCTATCTGGATCGCTATAAGACAATGCTCTCACTCCTAACGCCAGATGAGCTTGATCCGTTTTTTTCTCAAATAAAGTCACCTGAGCCCCACTTTGCTCATAATCCGTTAGTTCAGGTTTATTCTGCTCGCCGATTTTAGCCTCAGAAAATAACTTCCGAACCCTAGAAACCACCTCTTCATGCCGAATATTCCCCGCCACAGACACAACCAGTGATTTAGAATTATACAAGTTACTCATATAATTTCTAAAATCTTCCACTTGAAAAGACGACACATTCTCTCGGGTTCCCAATATCGGCCTACCAAGAGGATGCCCAGGCCACATCAAGCCGATCAAATGCTCAAAAACATAAGTCGCCGGATCATCATTTCTTCGATTAATTTCCTCTAAAATAACTCCCTTTTCCCTCTCAATAGCATCCGCTCCAAGCAAAGAATTAAATATCATCTCGCTTAGCACATCAAAACTTCTGTCGCTAAATTCGCTCGGTAACACACTATAATAAGCAGTATGATCTTGATCCGTCCACGCATTAATCTGCCCTCCCACTCCTTCGATCGCTTTAGCGATTTCCGCCTGGTTAGGATATTTTTTAGTTCCCTTAAACAGCATATGTTCCAAAAAATGCGAAATTCCCCCCTGCTCTACCGTTTCATATCTACTTCCAGCTTTTACATAAACCGTTGTCGCCACGCTTTTCATCTGAGGCATTTCGCTTGTGATCACTCGCACACCGTTTGACAAAACTGATTTCTTAAAACCCATTTTTCTCCTATCTTTTCCTTATTTTAAGCAATATCGCCCGCTCCATCAAGTCAAAACCCTCTAATCTCCCTTCATTCGCCATTACCATCTGTTGTATGTCGTCCCGCCCCCAGCCACGCCAGCTCAAAAATCGCCCTCTGAGTTCTAACCACCTCTGCACTCTCGATAATAACTCCCATCAGATCTTTATATGAAGCAATAAACATCTTATTTCCGAATATATTTATCTGGTTTGAAAACGGAAATTTCTCCGGATCGACCATCCTGCTCTCCCTCAACTCCGCCTTATCTCTCCCGATCAAATCAATAGAATCAGCCGAATACTCAATAATGCATCTCTGAGTAATCCCCTTTTTAACCCGTCGTGGAATATAGCCCTCGATATATTTTTCAACATATTTATTATCAACCGAAAACGAAGAATACGCCAGCGTCTCCGAACCCCGCGGCAAATCCAGCGTCTCTTCGAACATTTGTTTAATTCCATCGATCCCCTCGTAAAATCTCACCCTCGGCTTCACTGAACCTGAATTTTCAATCGACATCAGCTCCGGCAAAGCCTTCTTAACCTGGCTCAATCTAGCCTCAGCCATAGACTCAAGCCTTTTTGGACTTTGCGCCACAAAAATCGTCACATTATCCCTCGTTGCGCTATAAACTAACCCCTTCCGCGACAACTGCTCAAGGATATAATAAGTATTCGCCCGCTCTACTCCCGCCTTCTGAGCAATCGTCGAGGCTGCTTCTCCGCCCAGTTCCAAACAAGCCAAATAAACATTGGCAAACTTTCGATCCAGACCCAAATCATCCAAAATTTGATATACATTTTCATCCATTTTCACCTCATTTTTGTTGTAAAATACTTTTTACACTATTATTTCATAAAAACAAAATATGTCAATATAAACCTATTATACACAAACAAATCATTATAATAATTGTAAAAGAGTATTGACAATTAAGCTCATCCATGCTACAATGGCCAGTCAACGATGAGAAAGCCAAGGCGATCCATCGTCGCACATTAACAAGGCAATCATGCTGAAGCAGGCGGCGGACTGCGAAGACCCTGCTTGGATAAATGTCAATCATTGTCCAAGAAGTGACCGTCAGGACTCCGGAATATTGGAGCCACGAAAGAAAGGAGGATACTACCATAAAAAATTCAGACAAAGCCGTTCAGCACGGTCTCGAAAGAAAAAACACCGGCAGACTTCAATCCCTTTGGATTGAACTGCCCGGCAGGTGCAATCTGGCCTGCTCCTATTGCTACGCCTGCGGCGGAGAGAAGCTCGACGAAAGCCGGCTTCTCTCATGGTCAGACTACGAGAATATTCTCGAGTCAGCCAAAGCTATGGGCGTCGACAGCATCGGTATTCCCGGCGCTGGCGAACCGCTTTTTGGTGAGAATTATAATCTCACCATGCGCTTCCTTCAGAAGTGCAAAAATTTGGGCCTGTTCGTGACTCTGTTCACAACTGGCCAATTCATTACTCCTGAGCTCGCCCGAGATCTTTATGATCTCCCCGTTGAGATCATGCTCAAAGGCAACTCCCTGGATCCCAAAGTTCAGGACGATTTTGCTAGCAATCCGAAGCTCGACAAGAAAAGCCTTCGCCGCGGCTACGGAAAGGCTAGAAACCGCGCTATCGAAATATTGATAGCCGCCGGTTTCACCAATGAATTAGCCTGCACAAAAATGTACGGGCGTCGTTCCCGACTTGCTCTGGTCACATCTATTATGACCAGTGAGGATGATGGGCCATCCAACTACAAAGAGATGGCCGACATCTTGCGGTTCTGCCGCCAGAGAAACATCATCTTCGACTGCGACTCCGTCTTAAAACGGGGACGCGGTGCCGACTGCTCCCTCTGCGCTGCCGATCAGGAGATCAAGGCTAAGCTCCTTGAACTCCAACAGATCGACCGCGCAGAGTTTCCCGAGTACCCGAAGTGGGAGCTTTCACAGTCCTACGTCGGAACCGTCTGCGACCGGTACATGCACCACATGTACATCTCGCAGTACGGTGACATCCGCCCTTGTATCGGGGCGATGGATGTCGACCTCGGAAACGTCAAGTCCAACACGCTCGAAGAAGCGTGGAATTGCGCCGAAATGCGCATCATCCGCCGCCGCCATTTCGGCGGCGTCTGCGGAACCGACTGCAAAAACTTCGCTGAAGGCAAGTGTAATTCCTGCCTCGGACGAAGAGCAATAAATCTTACCAACGAAACCTTGCTTAAAGAAGGTTTCGTTGACACCATCGGCTGCTGGAATAATCAGCCGATCAAATCCAACAGGGATGTTTAGCCATAAGCATCCCTTCTTTTTTTACCCAACTTTAGCAACGACCCTCTCTATACCGAGACCGCTAAAAAGCCTTTCTATCGTCACCCTGAAACGACTTTGCCGTTCTCGAGCCGAACTCTGTTCGGCTCGAGGATCCATTCAGAACCCAGATATATGTTTAACTAGATTCCAAGTCAATCCCGAAACGACAGTTTTGAAGTGCCTTTAATTAGTTTTTCATCGGTCTCATACCACCTCTTCAGACTATCGCCACCAAGGCGCAATTCAACCACCGGTCGCATGTCGTCAGTTATCGATTGCAGGCGTCACCCAACACGTCAGATAACCGTCCAAAATATTTGACAGCCATCTCGCCACATAATAAAATTAATCTATAATTAAAAACAAAAACTTAGGAGGGGTAAATGGCTATTAGTGCTCCATTAGATAAAATCATTCCTTTAACCGACGCTCGCGACAATTTCTCAAAAATAATCGCCGACATTGAGCGCACATCAGAAGGAATGTATGTCTTAACCAAAGGCGGCAAGCCGGCTGTTGCTATTATTAATATCAATTATCTCGAGAGACTGACCGGTAATCCAATGATCAAACAAAATGATAACCCGGAAGAAATCAAGGAACTAGACGAATTAGAGGAAAACACCTTCGGATCATCAGATGACAACAAAGAATCAGATACCAATAAAGAAACCCAAAAACCAGATAATTCACCTACAGATAAACCATCAAACGAATCGGCAAAGCCAGAAGGAAAACCCTTAAACGAATCTCCGAAACCAACAGATAAACCTATGCCGCCAATCCAACCCTTCAAGCCAGTCATAAATAATACCCAAGCACCTACCCCAACCACACCGCTGCCTCCGGCTGCTCCAACCAAAATTCCTACACCGCCTGCCCCGACCCCAGCTTCCGCGCCAATCCCATCAACACCAGCACCAACACCTCCCACTCAACCAATCCCATCTTCTATTCCCGCGCCAATCCCGCCAATACCACCAAGACCACCACTTGAAACTCCAATACCAGCCCCCGCTTCATCAGCCTCAACACCGGCGGCCCCTAACAAACCACTATCACAACCTGGCGTGTCCTCAATAAAAACCCCTCCTGCTATCGCTGCTCTCGAAAACAAACCAAGCACTACTTCTACAAACCCAACTCCTAAACCCCAACAGTCACCTGTTCCTGCACCAGTTTCACAGCCCACTCCACAGCCAACGCCAAATCCAACACCAAATCCAACACCAGCTCAGGCGCCAACTCCACCTACACTTTCATCCACCTCGACTCCATCCTCTACCCCAGTTAAGCCACCCCCTCAACCTACCAAACCTCAGCCTATTCCCACACTACCCCCAACCACACCGCCGCCTCCGTCTGCTCCAACCCAAGTTCCTGCATCGCCTGTCCCGACCCCAGCTTCCGCGCCAATCCCACCAACACCAGCTCCTGCGTCTGTCCCACAATCCCCTAAGATTAATCCCTCATGGTTAAATCCATCTCAACAACCCAACACTCAAACCCAAAACCAACCACAAACTACTCCACAGCCAACACCAAGCCCAGAAGCAAAACCGCAAGTCCCAACACCTCCAACTAATCCAACGCCACAGCCAGGATCTCAAACCCCCAAACCGCAACCTGCTCCACAACCGACAATACCTTCTTCAACTCCTAATTACACTCCCCAGTTCACTTCAGGTTCCGGCGCTGTGCGAAACTTAAGCATCGGAGGAACCACAACGCCTCAAACAGCAAATACACCGCCAAACTCTACTCAGCCTGCAAATACAACCCCTACTCCGACGCCCGAAACACCTCCGACGCCCGAAACACCTCAAACCCCCAACCAGCCTGCCGACGTCAAAGATATGGAAATATAAAAAATAGCCCCACCTGGGGCTATTTTTATTCATACTCACCATTTCTTAATTCATAATTCTCACTTTGACAGATAGCCAAAAGCCAAAAATACACCGAGCGCCACTACCGCTCCCGCCACCGAACCCATAATTACCTGTAAAAGAGTATGTCTTTTACGATACAACCTAGCCCAACCGATCGGAATCAACAAAACCATCAACCAAAGAATACACAAATCGTATAAATAAGCCAACATCGTCACAACCGAGGAATAAATCAACGCATGCATACTGATCTTCCAAAAAAGTGTTACCACGATCACAACTACCAATTCCGAAATCAAAACCAAATTAAGAAGTATTAATTGCTTCGGCGCCTCTTTCACCAGCAAAAATACCGCTCCGGCTACAGCTCCAGTTAAAGCCAAAACCAACGGTCGAAGTCTTTCCTCTCTTTCGCTCAAATTAATATCCGAAACCGAACCTTTTCGCAAACCATAGAGAATATATCCGCTCGCCGGCCCGACCAAAAGAAAAGTCCCTACAAAAGACCACCAAGTCAGCTTGATAAAACTGTCAGAATAGTAATAAGAAATATAAAATATCGCCAACGCCGCAATAAGCGGCGGCGTGAAAATACCAGATATAGTCAAAGCCAACCAATCTTTAAAATTCTTCTGCTTTATAATTTCATTCTCCCTAAAAACTTAATAAAAGGTTCCGAAATATATTTATCAATATTTTTCCTCTGCCACCACACCAAAAGAGCACTCAAACAGCCCAGGATCATTCCCGCCAATATATCAAACGGAAAATGAACTCCCACCCACACGCGTGCAAATCCGATCAAAGCAGCTGCAACAAACAAAATCTTACCCAGTCTCTTATATCCAAACAAATATAAAGCTAAAGCCAAACCAAAGAGCATCGTCGAGTGATCTGAAGGAAATGAAGTATCCGGCCTATGGAAAATCAATTCTCTCGCCTCTAACAATGACTGGCTTGGCCTCGGTCTCTCAACCATCACCGCGATGATTTTTGAAAACACGCACCAACCGACTAAAGCCGCTAAAGCCGCCTTGAACACAGCCGATTTATCCGATTTTTGCCAAAACCAAAGACCTACCAACAAAACAGGTATCGCATATACCAAATATTCCGCCAGAAATATAAAAATCCAATCAAGAAATTTACTGTTGCCAACATATTTCTGCACTTCTAAAAATAAATTGTCGTCAATCCGAAACAACTCGTTCATATCTTAACTATAACAAACAAATTCCCAAAAATCCAACAAATACTTCAAACATTTGCACTTCAAAAATAAACGTCGTACAATATTATTAATATTGCCAAACAACCCAAGGAGGATCATGGATTTAAAACAAGCCATCCAACAATTTTTAGAATACTGCGAACTAGAAAAAGGACACTCGCTCTTAACCATCAGAAACTATTCTCAATACCTCACTCGCTTTAGAATTTGGGGCGAAGATCAAAACATAAAAGCACCCGAAGATATCACCCTGGAAACCATCCGACAATTCCGCCTATATCTAAACCGAATTCAAGACGAAGATGGCAAAAATCTCAAAAAAATAACCATAAACTATCATCTCATCGCTCTGCGTTCATTTCTAAAATTCATCTCCAAAAAAGATCTCGCCCAAACCCTACAAGCAGAAAAAATCGAACTAGCAGATACCGACGAAAGACAAATAAATTTTCTCTCCCAAGAAGAAGTCGAATCGCTTCTATCCGCCCCAAACCAATCCACTCTCCAGGGACTTAGAGACCATGCCGTCATCGAAACCCTATTTTCTACCGGATTAAGAGTCAGCGAGCTTGTAAATCTACAAAGAGAAGAAATCAATCTTGAAAAAGGCGAATTTTCAGTTCTAGGAAAAGGCGGGAAAGCCCGAGTCGTCTTTCTTTCTGACAGAGCCAAAGACGCTCTAGAAAAATATTTAACCCGAAGAACCGACATCGATCCCTCTGTTTTTATTCGTTTCGGCCGTAAAAAAAATTTAGACCTAGACATAACTCAAGAAGGAAAAAAGCTCACCCCAAGGACCATTCAAAGAATTATCCATCATTACGCCATCAAAGCCGGCATCACCAAACCTGTAACCCCCCACACCCTTCGTCACAGCTTTGCTACCGACTTGCTCTCAAACGGCGCTGACTTAAGAAGCGTTCAAACATTATTAGGCCACTCTTCCGTCACTACTACTCAAGTTTACACCCATGTAACCGACCCGCAACTCAAAGAAATCCACAAAAAATTCCATGGCAGAAAAAGTTCAATCGAACTAAAAGAAGCCAAAGATCTATAAAAAGCCTTTTTAATGCACAAAAAAGTGGCGACTTAATCACAGATTCTATCTATAAATCAGGCGCCACTACAATTAGAAACAAAAACACATAAACTATTAAACTATCCTCACCCCCTAGGATAGCGGCTTCTTATCACAAACAAGCCACACTACCACTTCATCGCTATCCGACCCATCAAATATCACCCGCTTACGGAAGTCCAAGCCTTTCAAAAGCTTATCACAGATCGCAATGCCTCTGCCGCTTTCGGCATAAAGATCAGCCGGAGCAATATCGAACACATTTTTGCGACCAAAATAAGGATTTGAAATACTCATCATCAAAGTCTCAGAAGAGTTAGAAATCTCAAGCACAATCGGCAGATCTACGTCATCCGAGTGCTTAAAAGCATCCGTTATCAACTCTCCAACAACTAAGGATAAGTCAGTATAGCAATCTTCATCTCTCTTCCAGTTCAGCACCGCTGTTAAAATCTCCACTCCAACTCGTTTCAGATCAGAAGCACACGCGTCCCTGTCGCACTTAGCAGCAACAAAGCTGAACCTGATGTCGAACTCAACACCAGAACACCGAATCGACGAGTTGCCAGCATTTATCTTCCCCTTCCTTATGCAACAGTGGTCGCTAAAGGAAAAAGACATAGAAATTGACAAACCAGGGCACTGCCTAAGCTTCAAAAAGGCTTTCTGGATACGCTTCGCGCATCCAAAGCATTTATCACCCTGTGGCGACAGATCCCTAACAGCCTCATCGCTCATCATTACCAACCTCCTGTCTATAAGTAAAAAGTGCTTTCTCAACTCATCTGTATCACTCCAAAAAAATTTTGTCAAACAAAAAACAAATGTTAAAATAACCATATGGAAACAAGTAGCATTCTAAATTTATATTCAAATATTCTCCATTCCGCCTCTCATATAGAAGACGAAAACATGTCATTTCTATGGGGAGAGCAGCCAGATGTCATGAATTCGCGGATTAATTTTTTATCTAAATTTGACCTCGAACCCGAAAGATCGGTCATGATGTCAGTAGTCCATGGTACAGAAGTCGCAATTATAGACGAATCCAAACTAGGCTTAGGCATGTATGAACAACAAGATGCTCTCAAAGTCGACGCCTTGATAACCAACAAACCAAAAATAAATCTCTGCCTTCTCACCGCCGATTGCCTCCCCATATCTTTCTATGACCCAATTAAAAATATCATCGCCATCTCCCATGCCGGATGGCAAGGTATCGATAAAAAAATCATAGGCGTTGTCATAGACAAAATGATAGAGAATTTTCAAATTAACCCCGCCGATTTGTGCGTCGAAATAGGCCCTCATATCAAAAAAGATTCCTATCAATTTGACAATCTCGTCCAACTAAATGATCCCAACTGGCGATCATATCTGGAAAGGATCACCCTAGAAAAATATTCAATCGATCTGACCGCTTACGCTCTCAATCAGTTAACCGCCAAAGGCGTCTCAAAAAACAATATTTCAATATCAAATATAGACACCGCTAAAGACGATCAATACTTCTCGCATTACCGCTCAGCAAATCAAGGCGCTCCAGAGGGAAGATTTCTATCCTTCATCACCATGCTCCAATAGCTTCCCATAGGATTGACAATGGCCTCAAAAAATGCTATCATAGATTGAGTGTCGAAAGCGCCAAGTCTATCGGCGCCAACAAGCTCCGTAAACTTCTCGGTCTCCCAGCCATAACACCGACCCTCGTCGAAAAGATCGAGGAAGCCGCGGACGCGCGCATACTAGCCGCCGTCTAAGCATTGCCCCGCCCCACAACTAAATAGCGTTCAGAGCAAAGCCCCTGGGAAATTCCCAGGGGCTTTAACTTTCTCAACAAATCTCAAACCAAAAACATCTCGCAGCCTTTAACTTCCTACTTATTAATAACCCGACAACTCCACAATCTTCTCCAAGATTTCCCTCGGATAAACAGGCTTCTTCTCCGCCAAGGCCTGATGATAGAAAACCGTCGAAGGCGTCAACCCAGGCAAAGTATTAACTTCAATAATGATCAAATCTCCCCTTTCCAAATGCATAAAAGCATCAATTCTCGAATATCCGCTAATTCCCAGCCCTTCAGCCGTCTTCTTAATCAAATTCTTCGCCCCTCTCAAAGCTCGCCCGCAAACCAGAGATTCAGGCGGCAAAGTAATATTCACCCCTGTACCGCCCTGAAATTTTTCCTCTACCGACAGCACCTCACCGTCCGCCACAGTCAGACTCGGATTAAAAACACAAATATCATCCTTTTCACCTACAACACCAACCGTAACCTCAAACCACCCGCTCACCGTTCTATGCTTCAGCTTCCCGTTTTTAATCCTGATCGAATCCGTCTCTACATATTCCTCAAACATCAAGTCCTCATATTTTTCCTTCGGCATCTCAATTTCTTCGATCTGGCCAGAAAAAACGCCTTTTCTAATGCATAATTCTCCCGATTTAACAATTTCAACATACCTTCTAAGATCACCTTCGTTCGACAATTTCACCACCCCGGACGAACAGCCGTCATTCCTCGGTTTCACGATCACAAATTTCGACCCCAAAAGACACCTCAACTCCTTCCAAGCCTCGCCATAGTCAAATCCCTCCCCAAAGTCAGATATTTTATAAATTTTATTCTTCGGCACTTTCACGCCCGGTATCCTCAACCGCTCAATCACCTTGTTTGTCAAATATTTATCAGCGCACAATCTCGACACTCGACTATCCGGTCCATTATATTTCACCCCATTCTTCTCCATCAGAGCTTGCAAAACCCCATTCTCCCCCATTCCGCCGTGCAAAGCATTAAACACATATTCAGACTTCCCCAAAAATTCTTCCAGCCACATTTTAACCGGCTGAAACAACTCAACTTTTTTAACATCCGCCTCCAAAAATAACCTCATTTGAGCTCGCTTTTCCAAATAACTGAGCCTCTTTTCCCTATCTAAAAAATTCTCGCAATTCTCAACAATCTCCTCAACCGTATGATTCAAAGTCAAAGCATAAGGCAAATGCCAAACCTGTCGTTTTTCATCTAACAAATAAGGCTCGGGAGCATATTGCTTAGATTTTCGCAGCTTCAGCCAAACATTCGTCCCACTCATCAAAGAAACCTGTTTTTCCGAGGTCGCCCCGCCAAACAAAACATTCACCGGCCTTTTATCGCTTTCAACAACCTCCGGGTGGTCAGGAAATTCTATGCCATGTCTCAAACAAGCAGTCCTCACCATATATCGTAAAAGTTCATTATGACTCAAACCCACTCGAGACGATTGCTGAAACAAAAAACTATTTTGCTCCATTCCGCTAATCGGATTAAAATCCGAAAACCAGATATTTCCATCATCCAAAACCCACCCGTCAAACCTCGCAAAATCCCGCATCCCAAAGCCCGCAAACAATTGTTCCGCCTGAACCTGAATTCTCTCTATAATTTCATTCGAAAACCGCGGAGGACAATGATACCTCACCTGACGAGTCGGCAAGTATTTCCTTCTAAAATCAAAAATCTGATGTTCCGTATAATCAGTTTCGATCTCCGTCGGGATAAGCCCCACCGGCAAACCAAATTTATTCTGCAAAATAATTACCGTAAATTCTCGCCCTTGAGCAAAAGGCTCCACCACCACTCTTGTATCCATTCTTTTCGAAAACAGCAATTCCGCTTTTTCCAGCGCTTCGCGAGCAGTCGAAACAGAAAAAACCCCAATACTCGACCCGCCGCTCGCTGGCTTAACAATAGCGCGCTTAATCCTATATTTATCAAAAAATTCACTAACAACTTTCTCATGATCACCTTTAAAAATCTTCAAAACGACCGACGGCAAAGCATGAAAACCCATTTCTTTGATCGCCTCATTAGCCCGAAATTTATCAAAAACTTTTTTACAAACTGCACTCGACGTCCCGATATACGGAATTTTCAAACCCTCTAAAATCAACTGGATCTCCCCATCCTCGCCAAAAGACCCATGCATAACAGGAAAAACAATATCGACTTTCTTCAACACACTAGCCAATTCTTCCTCGCTCAAAGATCTCGAATTCGCCGCCAGCTTAAAATCAAAATCCGATGGCGTGTTTGAATAAAGCTGCGCCCGCGATATTTTGTAAGCTCTTTTCTTATGATCAAAATAAATCGGCTCGATTTCAATATTGTCATCTTGTAAATGATCCATTACCGACCGCGCCGAATTCAGAGAAATTCCCCGCTCAAGTGAAGGCCCCCCGCACAATAATCCAATTTTCATATCATCCTTTGCAAAAATTAATTATAAAAAATTATCAGTAAAATAATAAATTACACAATAATTATATTCAAAATAAAAATTCTTTGCAAATTTTTTAAAATATCCAATCAAACTCTTTATTCCGCAACCCTGGACATAACCTGATCTATCGTATATCATCCTAATATCCATTATTCAGGAGGAAACAGATATAAATGAGAGACGGAGATGCGCACGTATACCTGGAGATGCAAGAACTTATACCCTGCAAGCTTTATATAGGAACCTTCGACACCGCTATTGAATCATTGTCAATCAACAGACAATTATATTTCCAGCTTGACATCCTTGGAGAAGACCGCTTCAACTTCAAGGTTGTAAAAGATGAAGAGACCTTCATCGAACTAAAAAACATAGGTCCAGAAATATCCGAGACAGCAACAGACAGTCTGACAGACGAGCAGCTAATGCTCGTCAGATACTTCTACCCCTCTGTATGTATAGTTGCCCAAGATATGGCAAATGATTACAGAAACTCTGGCACAATAAAGAGATTGGAGAATTGGTACAGAAGGACTTTCCGAGATGAGTTAGCCTCTCAGCCAGGAGAAATCAACTTGGTTGAAATGTCCAATGCCGAACTCTACACATTCTGCCAAATCTGCGCCTAATAACCCTTCTTCCACACATTCAAGCCCGCGGAACCTCTTCCGCGGGCTTTTACTACTCAAAATAAATACAAACCAGAAGTCCAAAAAAGCAATTTCACACAAAAAATACCTTGAGCCGATACAGCACAAACCTAACTTTATCATAAGAAAACGCGGGATACAGCCAGTCATTCGTTAGAAAACGAAAAACCACCCCCTCCCGCAAAACAGATTCTAGAAGGATCCATGTCCTTCATTTTTGTAGAAAAATCACCGTCTCCTTCTGTACCAGCTTGCCATACCAAGCAAACCAGACACAAGAGCAACAACTCCTGACGGCTCAGGTACCGGTGACACCAAGAACATATTTCCCCTGGTTCGCCACTGGCTAGTAGTCGCGTGAAGAGTCTCCAGCGACCAACTGTAGTCCTCACCGGCCGCCAATATTACCGACTCAACGGCAGTCCCATCCCACCTCTGGCCCGAGATTTGGCATCCCTCCAAAGCGTAGAAGGTCACCTCATACGGCATACCGTCAGTCATCTGGTTCCCACACCAAATCCACACCTTCCAATCGCCAACCGCGTTCGGTCCATAAGACGAATACTTCATCCCATCACCCTCAACCGCGCCTGACACGATCAAAAGATAATTCGGCTCCAAAACCAGAAGTGTGTCACTGGTGTGGTCAGAATACAGAAACACACTACTTTCCGCACCATTAGCATGCCAAATACCAAACCAGCCAGCACAAGATCTCGCCATCACCGGACTGCCAACGAGCGCCAACCCGCTAATCAGACCAGCAACCAATACCACCAAAAACAATCTTCTCAACCATATCACCTCTTTTCCGACCAAGCATTCAGTCTAAATATATTATAACCAACCATCATCAATTCCAAAACCCCTTACCTCGCATCCCCAAGCTTATTGTCAGCTCTCCTGCTTTCAATTCACGATATTTTTAGGTATAATAATCTCAAGGAGACCAGATAGGTATTTCAATATTATTTTTAACTCTCTTAATAATAAGCATAATCTTACTTATTATTGGCTTTACCAAGAAAAATAAAACTCTAAAAATTTTAGGATCAGTTGGAATATTTCTATTTATTTTTTTTATAATATGGTTAGGATTATTACTCGATAAAATGTAGGAGTAGCAGTGTCTTTATCGCTCGGCATCGTCGGCCTGCCAAATGTCGGCAAATCAACACTTTTTAATGCATTAGTCAGAAACGCTCAAGCAGAAGCGTCAAATTACCCTTTCTGCACCATCGACCCCAATGTCGGTATCGTTGAAGTGCCCGACGACCGCCTTCAAAAACTAACCGAGATCTCTAAAAGCCAAAAAACCGTTCCCACTGTCATCGAATTTACAGATATCGCCGGATTAGTCCGCGGTGCCCACCAAGGAGAAGGATTAGGCAATCAATTCCTCTCTCATATCCGCGAAACAGACGCCATCGCCATGGTCGTCCGCTTCTTTGAAAATAAAGACATTGTTCACGTCGCCGGTGTCATTGACCCTGTAGATGACATACACACCATCAATCTGGAGCTTGTTTTGGCAGATTTATCGATCGTTGAAAAACGCCTTCCCGCCTTCGAAAAAGACGCCAAGTCAGGTTCCACCGAAGCCAAAAAACGCCTCGCCATCATCCAAAAAATAAAAGAAGGTCTCGACAAAGAAATTCCCGTTCGCTATATTTTCCCTGACCCAACCGAACTCGAGCCAGTAAAAGAGCTTCAATTTATAACTTCCAAACCAATTCTTTACATCGCCAACGTCTCAGAAGAGCAGACAAACATCACCCCTGAAAAACTAATTAAGCAATACGGTCTCCACTCAATAATAAAAGACAGCCTCCTAATTCCAATCAGTGCCAAGATCGAATCTGAACTAGCCGTCCTTTCGCAGGACGATAGAGATGAATTTCTCAAAGAGCTAAATATGACCGAAACAGGCCTGGATTACCTCGTAAAAGCCGCCTACAAGACTCTTGGTCTTATTACCTATTTTACCAGCGGCGAAAAAGAAACTCGTGCCTGGACTGTCACAAACGATTCTACTGCCCCTCAAGCTGCCGGCAAGATCCACAAAGACTTCGAAAAGGGATTTATCGCCGCCGATGTCATCAAATACGACCATTTCGTCAAAAATAACGGCTGGCAAGGTTGCAAAGAAAAAGGTCTCATCAAAACCGAAGGTAAGACCTATCTCGTCCAAGATGGCGATATTATGTTATTTAAGTTCAACGTCGCTAAATAATTTCTAGCCACACAATATCCTGCCAGCTACTTGGCTTCCCAACAAAAATACTATATAATATTCCAAACACTGGCATGACATTTTTTCATATGTTTACCAATAAATACACCAAAAGAGACATACTTTAGTGAAGAAAGAGCAGTATAGTTTGCTCGCCATCGCAGACATGGTAATTGCAAGCCTTGTTAAAACTTACCGTAAGTTCTTCGTCTTCAATCATAATTATCCCAATTCATATATTCACCTCCTTCAATAAAAAACCAGCAAAATAAACCCCAAGTCTGTCACTCAGGGTTTATTTATTATATTTAAGCAAAATCATATCCAAACGACTAAACCTCCACAAACCTCTCATACACCTTATCCCAGTTTACAATCTCCCAAAATCTCTCCACATACTCCGCCCTCTTATTTTTATAATCCAAATAATAAGCATGTTCCCACGCATCCAAAACCATCAAAATCTTAAAATCCGGAAAAACATTTACATTATGCTTCTCAATCTGCATGATCATAATTCTATCCGTTAGACGACATTTTGTCATAACCGCCCAACCCGATCCCTCTACCTTAACCCCCGCCTCGCTAAATTCTTGCTTAAACCTATGAACCGAGCCAAAATCTTTCTCGATAGCCACCTTCAATTCTTCGCTCATCTCTCCACCCTTGCCCACCGGCGCCAAATTTTCCCAAAATAAACTATGCAGAACATGCCCTCCGATATTAAACGACAGCGCCTTTGCCATCGCCTTCACATCAAAATCAATATCATCCGCTCGTGCCTTGTCCATCTTTTCCAAGATCTCATTTGCCCCATCAACATACGCTCTGTGATGCTTGTCGTGATGCAAAACCAACTGCTTTTCCGAAATCACTGGCTCCAACCCGGAGTTCCCATAAGGTAAATCCGGCAAAGTATAAAATTTGTCCATAAAAGCTCCTTTTTAAAACCACTTTACCTATTATAATTATCCAATAATATATTTAATTCTCCAAACATTATACCATCCTCCTGCGTCCGATCCTATCGCTCTGAAATCTCCTAAATCCATTAATCCAACAGTGTACGTCGCACATGATCCAGATTATATTCATCACTCATTCAGACGCCACAATAGCCATTATACACTCATCTCTTCTATCAGATATTAATTACTGGATTATGTTCGTCCGCTAATTTCCCAAGCTTGACAACACTATAGAACCCGGCGACGAGCATAGTCCCCACCAGATTAACAAAATTCATAACCCCCTTCATCTTTTCGACAAAACCGCCATAAACGAAACCGTTGTTTCCAAAACTAATACGTCCATAATCTCATCAGAGCTTCCCTTTTTATCAAACAACACCATAAAATGATGAAATACGGATACTTACAGATGTATAAGTTCTAGGCGATAACTTACTTATTATAACTATCGAGAAAGCTACATATCGCTCCATCCACTGGCAACATTTTTTCTTCGATATATCACTTAACCTAGCCAAAAGGGAAATATCCATATACATCCGCTCTGCTATTAACCTGATAAGCCTCAACCGCAATCATCAGACCACAACCTATTCCAAATACCACCCCGTCTCCATACCATTACAGTACTACACCGATTCCAACACAAACCACAAATACATCAACATCGTCTTTTTGTAATGACATACCGCTAATACCCGCTCGGATTTTTCAACTCCGCTCGGCTCGCCTCATAAATAGTTTTTTGTAAATATCAGTTGTCCGGCCATTTTAGAACGCCATCCATTCTAACAAACGATATTGTAATATATATTAAAATTTATCAAAACTTTACGACATAAAATTTGACAGATTTAAAAATACAAAATATTATTAATTTAGTCGGTATTCTACGACTATAAATTAACCGCTTAAAATTTAACATCGGAGACATTTATGAACCATCTAAAATCCCTTGAGAAAATGGGCTTAAATAATAAAGAACAAGAAATCTATATAACTCTTCTCCAACTCGAAAAAGCCACCGCCAACCAAATCGCCGAAAGATCAAAACAAAAGCGCCCCACCACCTATGACATCCTCTATCGCCTCCAAGACCAGGGCTTTATTTACGAAACAAAAGAAAACAACAAACGATATTTCATCGCCAACTCTCCCGAGACGCTCTTAAAATTAGTCGAAGACCAAAAAAGAAACCTCGAAGCCGACCTCCCCGCCCTCCTGTCTATCTACAACACCAACCCCAAAAAACCCAAAATAGCCTATTTTGAATGGTACGAAGGCATAAAATTATTTTACGAAGACACATTATCAACCCTTAAAAAAGGCGACGAAATAATGGCTTGCGCTACTAATGAAACCATCGAGTATCTCGAGTCATACTCCGCCAACTACGTCCAAAGACGCATTCAAAAAGGCATTCATTTGAAAGGAATATACCAAGACACACCTGATCTAAGAAAATACCTTGAACATAATGACGACCAACTTCGAACCTCAAAAGTTGTAAAAGCCGAAAAATTTCCCCTCAAAAACGAGATAAATATCTATGGCAACAAAATCATTATTATCACCTATTCGCCTCAGCCTTACGGTATTCTTATCGAATCAAAAGAAATCGCCGACACCCAACGTGCCATCTTCAACCTCGCCTGGAACAGTATTAAAGACTAATTATCCAAATCTATCCATTTATACAATAGAGCTATTAGTACAGCCCAATATCGATCAAAAAAATCTGGTGATTAACTCAATCAAGCTTTTTTACTATAAAATTTTTACTGTAAAAAAAGCGTCCACAGTTCCCAGATATATTCCTGGTATTAAGCGGACGCCACAAACAAACCGACCCATTTTGCTGCTCACGCAGCGAGCCTAACCTCTTCATCATCAATCGCCTCCGTACGATCCTCTATAATCTCATTCGCCTTTTCGGCAACAGCCTCCGACTGTTTTACAGAGAAAAAGCCTGATATTATAACATAGACCCCTTCACTGTCAGAATGGATAATAGTACCAAGTCCGAGTGTTCTGACGTATCGTACCAGACGATTTCTAGCCTGATGACTAGAAACTAGAAAAGAGAGTTTTTCAGGTGGGTACAATTGACTCATCTCCTTTTTTTGAAAAGTCACTCTGTTTATAACACACATTAACATATTATCAAGAGATCGTTCATATAAAGTTGAAAAATTACAAATAAGAACATAAAATAATTCTAACGCAAAAAGCAGGGGGTCACTGATATGTGCAAGCTTACTGCAGACAATGGAGGTTTGCTCTATTACGAGCAAGCCATCGACAAGCTAGAGGGCAATGAAGCTCCAAAGAAACTAATCGACTGGGCTACGGACACTCTCAAGACTACATCAAAATTCCTCAAAGATGTCGAGGGAGAAGAAAAGTCCATTAATGAACAATCAACCATAGGCTTCATCGCCCGAACACTAAAGTCGAACAGCCTAACCTGGGCAGATATTGATGACTGGATCATCGTAATCAAAGCCGATCCAAGCAGTATCATAGAGTTCCTAAAACTCCTGTTTGGAACCGAGCACAACAAAAGCGACTCGGTAGAGCCTGGGGTAACAATACCCTCTAAAAGAGCCTTAGAGCTCATAGAAGACGAGCTCAAATCACTACTCCAAAAATAACTCGCTTCAATCGACCAACCCTCACAAAGCAAGCCGGCGCTTTCCATAGCGCCGGCCGTTATTTTATATAGAAAAGCGTCTCATATTAAAGCAAGACAAATCATAAGACGTAGAAGTCTACAGAAGGTTCTGGATCAAATCCGTCCAAAAAATGTCGCCCGGCTCCATCGACTACGTCGCCGGTGCTATCGGCGCCTTATGGTTTGAGTATTTCGTTCCCCAGAACGAATAAAAAATGCCAGTAAATACGTAAAAAAAGCAAATCGTCTGGGAAAAGAACACCTTCGAGGAAACCAGCATCGAACAGAAATTATTAAACCAATCCCCTAACCCTATCAAACTGGTCTTTAGCATTAGAAACATACAATTCAGGTTTGACATCGGCCTCATCTCTAAGTACAAAAACATTTCTCTCAAATGCAACTGCGCTCGCAACGTCCCAAATCCCCCTGTAGAAACCCCTATAATCCTCACAGGTTTACCTCGCCACGCATTAGACCCGTATTTATGGTCTAGAAATGCTGTCCAAAACATTCTTGAGAACACCAAAAACAGAGTAATTATGCTCCGGAGTAACAAGCATCACCTCATTGGCTAACCTAATATCCTTTTTTAATAAAACAACCGCATTCGGCTGGCTATTGTCCATATCTTGATTATACAAAGAAATATAGAAATATCGTAAACAGATATCTCCATTTCTTCCGGCGCCAACCTAATAGCTTCATTCAGAAGCATTTTATTATAAGATTTTTCCCTTAAACTCCCAGCTATACCTATAATATTTAACATTTCCATAATAAAACCAATATCAAATAAAAGAAGTAACTTTAATAGTCAAAATGACCGTAAACTTTCCCTGTGCTACTTGACAAAATAGGAATAATATACTAATATTTAATGTCGTAAATGACAAATACCGGTTCAGGATGACCTTAAAATGCTATTTCTTGAAGCGAAAGTAAAGTTCGCCGTGATGGGCGGAGCTGCTGCCCTCTTCATCGTCGGAGGAACACTGTTCGGGATTCCCCTTTGGGAATCTGTCTTCAGTGGCGCTAGTTTCGCCGCCTTTATAGACATGACAACCCCTAGTATAGCCCTGGGGCGCCTTCCTACAAGGAGGCAGGAGAGAAACTATGCCGTAATACAGCTAATACTCGGTATAGCCTATTTCCTTGTCGCCACACTGGTAGCATCAATTTCAGCCTACCTGGGGATCATCTCAGGTATACAGGCACAACCCGGCCTCTTCGGCCACGAGCTCTTCACGGTAGTCATGGTGTCCAGCCTCGGACTCTTCGTCTTCGGCTTGACTTATCTGATCAGATCAACAAAACCGATCAAATCGGCCGTCATCACTACGCTCTAAGAGCCTACACAATCCAAAGGAGAACAAGGAGAGCCTGGTATGAAGAAAATCAGTATTATGACTGTCCTGATCATCGTTGCTGTAACCCTCTGAACGGTAGCCATACCTGCCTTCGCCAAGGCCTCAGCCAGATCTATGGCACACGAGTGCCGTTAGAGCCTTACAGTATCCGCGAAGATCCCTACTGTTGGATAGAAGATTGGACTAGATACACATACCAGAAGAGCATGTCCCCCTCAGACCTGCAAAAGCAGATCAAGTATGAAATATCCAAGCACCACTGCCCCTGCGGCGGTACCTACAAACTAGTTATAGTCAACGAGGAATTCGACATCGTCTGTTCCATCGGCAAGAACACCAACGGGGACACACAGTCTGTCCATGGCATAAGCTACATAGAACTCCTCAAAAAGTAAACGAAAATCCATCAGAACTAACAAAAAGCCCCTGGCGCATCAAATGCGCCGAGGGCTTTTTTCATTATAACCACAAATATCCAAATCATCGCAATCAATCGACATTAAACCAAATAACATTAAACAGAAATTCCTATTTAGCCTTCCCCCGCATTTTCTTAAAAAATTCCTGATAACGCTTCACCGCTTGTGGCGCATAAGTCACGATAGCAATAAGTTTATCGCCCCAAACCAGATTAGCAACCACCTCCTTCATAATAATCATACCTATCGGCACATCCTGATCTATCATTTTTACCTGTAAATCATGCACATTCACATAAATCTTTCGAACATCATCAATCACGCTTTCATAAACAATCGTCTTGTCCTCAACCTCATTATGAGTCAGTTCGTCATGAAAATTCGCAAAAAATTGCCTCATTTCCGCTTCTTGGCATTCTTCTCTAAAAGCAAAAGACCAGTAAAAATCCCCCTTTTTTAGCTTCTCACGCAATTCATAAAAAAGACCAGTAAAAGCGCTCTTCCCCTGATAAACAGTTATCAGCTTATTGCCCAAGGTATCTACAATAACATTCTCATCTTTTCTAAAATTAAAAGCCCCCTTGCCTATCCCCTGTCTTCCAATCAGATTATATAACCTAAGCCGACCGAGTGGCTGCTTCGCTGTTGGATGAGGAATATTCAAAGCCCTAGAAACCTGACCCACAGACCAATTTTCCTGCCGATCAAACAGTTTCAAAATATTCCTCTGATTGATAGAAAGTTTTTCAATCTCCATAAAACCTCCTTTTAAATATCCAAAAATATCCTAATACCACTATAACAAACTAAATAATAAAAAAATCCGGTAGTTTTCACTCTACCGGACTAGAGACGGAACAAAATCCCCAACAGCAATACTCCCCTCTCTACAAGCAAAATCAATAATAGACCCAACAATACCGCTACCTTTGGACATAATAATATCCGGAAACTCAACTTCGACTCTTCCATATACAGCCGCATAAGCAACAAGAACTCTTGATAAGCCAGACATATCTAATTTAGTGCACGTCCTTAGCCCTATTTCTCACCGTTCTCAGCCCAACCAAAACAATAGAAGACAATAACCCAATTATAGAAACCACAATCATAAGCTCAACCAGAGTAAAAGCCTTTTTCTATGATTTGGCATAACCTCTCTCGAAAGTATATTTATTACATCTTACCAATTAATATACAATTATTGTAAGATATTAAAATTTAGTGTATAATTAATCTACTTTTCGCCAAAAAGTGTTCCAAAATTAACCAAAA
The DNA here is from genome assembly GCA_964482785.1 of uncultured Candidatus Saccharibacteria bacterium. Classification (GTDB taxonomy): domain Bacteria; phylum Patescibacteriota; class UBA1384; order VFKW01; family VFKW01; genus CAYZYR01. Next base: position 34,430 of record CAYZYR010000002.1, read on the forward strand.
TATATAAATCCCTCGTGGATTTTATATTGGTGTAATTAAACACACAAAAAACATCTAAAGCATGCGGACAAACTTAAATCGCTTGCCGCAAGCAGCAGCTCAGACAAGTAATAATCTAGATCAGATCGGAGTTTAAGTGAATCGATACGAACTAACCATTATCACCAACCAAGACGGCCAGACAGAAAACTTTACCAGCGTTATCGCCGACCTTGGCGGACGAGTCGAAGACGTTAAGGAAATAGGCAATCGCCGATTAGCATACCCTATCAAGAAACAGCATTCCGGCATCTACATTTCTTACATCTTCACCATCGAGCCTTCAAAAATACTCGAATTAAACAAAAAATTATTCGGCAATTCTCTAGTTCTTCGCCATCTCATCATTACCAAGAAAGCTGTAAAAACCGAATATATCTCTAAACCTCCCGAAGAATTAGCTAAGCCGACTAAAGAAACTAAGTCTAAAGAATCAAAAAAAGAAGCCCCCGAAGGATTAGAAATCAAAGAAGAAAAACCAAAGAAAGAAACCAAGAAAAAGGAAGAAAAGCCAGAAGAAAAAAAAGAGAAAACCAAGGAAGAAATAGTTGAAGTCAAAGAAGAAATAAAAGAAATCAAGGAAGAGATCAAAGAAACAAAAGAAGAAATAAAAGAAGTTAGAAAAGAAAAAAATACTCAAAAAGCCCAAAAAACAGAAGAAAAAGGCGAAGAAGAAGATAGACTTAAAAAACTAAACGAAAAACTCGACGAACTCTTAAAAGACTAATAAAATTAAACTAGTCCATGATATAAACCTAATTGCTTTCTAAAGCAGAAAGGAGCAAATATGTTCTCCTTAAACCGAGCCATGGTTATCGGCAATCTAACCCGAGATCCGGAAATAAGATACACCCCGAACGGACAATCGGTAGCCTCATTTTCAGTCGCCACCAACAGACGATGGAAAGGCCAAAACGGCGAGATACAGGATGACACGCAGTATCATGAAATAGTTGCCTGGGGTAAGCTCGGCGAAATAGCCGCCCAAACTCTCAAAAAAGGTAAAAGAGCTTACGTCGAAGGAAGACTCCAGACTCGCTCCTGGGAAGCTCCAGATGGATCAAAACGACAAAGGACCGAGATTATCGCTGAAAACCTTATTGCCCTCAGCCCTAAGTCTGAAGGAAGCTTCGAAACCAGCCCAGACTTCCTCGGAGGTGACACCACCAGCGCCCCCAGCCCAAGAAAGACAAGCAAAAGCCCATCTGTCCCCACTTCAAACGAAAAGAGCGCTAAAAACGATTCTGGAGACGATCTCTTCGAGAACGACAACGAAATTAAATTAGAAGATATTCCATTTTAGTTCCGCCGCCGCCGAGCGATCTGCAGCAACCCGGAACAGACCAATAAGAAAGGAAAATAAATGGCTAGACAACAAAGAGGTAAACAATGCAATTTCTGCAAGAAAAAAGTCGCTGAAATTGATTACAAAGACGCCGCCCTCATCCAGAAATACTTAAGCGGCTGGGCCAAAATAAAATCCGCCCGCGAATCAGGCAACTGCTCCAAACACCAACGACAGATAACCGACGCCATCAAACACGCCCGCTTCATGGCCTTATTGCCGTTCACAACCAGATAATCCAAAAAGGAGCGCCATGTTATCAATATCAGATATCAAAGTTGGCACGATAATTATGTGGAGAGACACTCCCCATGAAGCCGTTTTCGTCGAACACTCAAAACAAGGCCGCGGCGGCGCCATTTTGCGCACAAAGCTCCGAAATCTCGAAAACGGTGCCATTGTCGACAATACCTTCAAAGGCGCCGACAAAGTCGACCCCGCTGAGCTAAATTACCGAAAAGGCCAGTACCTCTACGCCGAAGGCGATAACTACGTTTTTATGGACAACGACACTTTCGAGCAAACCGAACTCCCTTCTTCTATCATCGGCCCCAGCGCCAAATTCATGACCGAAGGATTGCCAATCGATCTTGTCTTCATAAACGGTAAAGTCGTCAACGCCCGCATTCCAGTTAAAGTCGACCTAAAAGTTACCTACACCGAACCCGGATTTAAAGGCGATACTCAATCAACCGCCTTAAAGCCGGCTACTCTTGAAACAGGCGCTGAAATAATGGTTCCTCTTTTCATCGGCAATAACGAAATGATCAGAGTAAATACCGGTACCGGCTCCTACGTCGAGCGCGTAAAATAAGATTAAATAAACCTTAAATAATAGTTTTCTATCTATAAATTACGGAACAAGTAACAACATGCTTTTAAAAGACATCCCGGAGGTTTGCAAGCTTGGTGGTCGCCTTCGGCGACCTTGCAAACCAAGGGTAAGCGGCGGCTTTCACAGGAAAAGCCGAACGCGGTTTTTAAAAGCATGTTTTTACTAAGGTGCCTTATCCAACCCCAAACGAGTCTCACTGTTCCCTACGCATGGACCTGACTCTAAAAAGAGTCTATAAAAATAACAAATCATTAAAGAAAGACAAAAGCGCGGTCATTAAAAAGCATGTTTTTACTCGATTTACTTGCTTAAACTATACTCTCCCGCATGCTTAATCCCCGCATAGAAACCCTTAACCTTAAAAACATAATTCATTTCATCGTCTTTTCTACATACCTCAAAATACTGGTGATCTTTCCTGAACGCGCTAATCTTTTCACCCGAATCATCCACAACGTAAAACCCTGATTTAGCCAAATTATCTGATTTATCAATATCATAATTAAAACAATGATCATCCTCCACAACAGCCTCAACGGTTTCAGAGGACACAGGTTCTGGACTTAAAGCCGCCTTCATATACTTCATCCCATAAACCTTGGCGTTATCAGCCGTCATAGAATCAAATGATTTAGCGTTATTTTGTGTAAACATCAGCGTTATCTCTGAAAAACTGATAATCACCGGCACCATCACCACCAGCAAAACAATAACCACCAAGCTAGCTGACGCCTTCCTCCGCTTGTCTGTATTAAAAATTATCTTCATCTTACTCATAATTATCTCATTTCGCCGGAGCAATCGTAGTCGAAACTGTCGTCCGATACGTATTCTTCCCCAAACTTGCCTCAACCACGAAATTCACATCGACATATGACATATCATTACCTGCAACCGGACCAAAAACTGGCGTATCATTATCCACTTTTTCAATCTTCACCTTGGACGAATTAATTGGATTATTATTTATATCTCCATCATCAGAATATAATAATTTATTATTACTATCATCATACGAAATACTCGGATTTCCACCGAAACAACCCAAACTAACCTTATTACCGTTATTATCTCCAGGTACATCTATCATACACCCCTCCCTCCTAATCTCCCGATAAATAAATCCCACCATATCGCTCACCTCAGCCTGAACCTCTCTCTGTAAAGCCACCTTTCGATTAACCACCAGTAAAGCCATCAGCGACTCATAAATAGTCACGATTAAAATCGAAAAGATCGTCATCGCCACCAAAAGCTCAACCAGAGTAAAACCTTTCTTTTTATCGTTCTTAAAATTCATCATCGCCTACTTACTCATAAAATATTTCGAATTTACCTTCAAAAGATTATCTGCTGCTGTCGGATTATCCCAACTCACCTCAATCGTAAATTTGGCTTCATCAGTTGATCCCACATCCTCTTTGTTAATATTAACTTTATAATCTGTTAAATCTCTCGGGAACAAACAATTATTGGGATTCCTAACTTCAATAGATCCTTCATTAGTACCAATACAGACATCCTCCGCAAAATCTCCCACAAAACTCGTCCAAGTTACGTCATTTATTTCCTCCGGAAGTATGCTGTCATCATTAACCACATCCTCTTTAACCTGGTCATAATAAGCCTGGATCCTAGCCTGTTGTTGCATCAACACCATATTGGCTTGCAATCTCTGTCCATTTAATACCGACATTCTCTGCACACTCTGCGACAACCCTAAGATCTGCGCCACTGCCGCTCCCGCCACTATCAAGGATATCAACACCTCAACCAAAGTAAAACCCGCTCGCCTTCTCAATTTAAATCTCTTAATCAACATACATCGCTCCAGTTACAACTTGAATCACAATGTCCTTCGTTTTACCGTCCTCCACATTCCCAACCCTAATCACAAATTGCTGTTTATCGCTCTTATCAAGTCCATCAAGATGACCGTTATCATTCGCCCCACTCCCAGAAAAAAATTTCATCCCGTTTCCATCCATCTCAAACTGGATTCCTGAATAACCCGCATCATCTACAGCTCGAAAATTACCCGAAAGATCTCTCCACCCCACCGCGTTGACATGGATTCCTCGAGGTAAATTTATAGCCTCATCATTGCAAGCGCCATTATCATCACTGTCTAAAAAATTCTTATATGTTCCAAAAGCAACCTTGCAAATCCTTATTTCCTGCGGGGGCGGTTGTTCCACTCTAAAAAGCACTTGATAACCATCGTCGACTTCAAACTCATCCTCTTGGCTCGGCGCTCTAGCCGAATTTTTCGCCTTCAAAATAGCCTGCCGCAAAATCTCCGTTCCATTATCCAGCGATCTTTGCCTGCCGTAATCAGAAAGCATCGGGAAACTAACCCCCATCAAAATAGTGATTATACTGATCACAACCAACAATTCCATCAACGAATAACCAAATTTTCCTCTGTTATTTATAATCACTAAAATCCACCTTTGATATAAAATTTTTATCCTTCATTTTATAATTTATCTTGGTCCTTCTCAAAATCTTGGATTGGTCATCGACCAAAATCTCCATATTTTCAACCTGCACACTCGTCTTAGAATCAAAAGATTTAATCATATTTTTAAAATCATTAATCGACTTGCCATCAAAATCGCTCACCAAATACCAAGTACATATCTTTTCCTCAAGATTAGTTTTCCCAATAACTTTCCCTTTCTTGGCCAACTCCAAATACGACACCGGATCAAGAAATCCATATATCGACCCTAAAAACAACTCTTTATTCTGCTTGATAGTTTCAGGATCGCTCTTAACATTTCCACCTATTCCAAACCTAATAAAATCAAAATATTGCTGATCAAAAAAACTACTCGCACTACTCTCAATTAGTGAATTGTTATCAATTCTTATCTTAGAGTCGACTAATTGGCTATCGTTTACCCTTTTTGACGCCTCAAGATCAATCCTATCGCCAGAAACTTTCCCAACCAAAAATCCCTCTGTCTTACCCTCATCCACATACAATTTAACCTCAAAATTATAATTATTTTGCCCTCTCGTTGCCCTGATCGATTCTCTCACATCCAGCCGCTTCGAAAAATTCTTCGGCAAAATCAAGTAATTTACCGTCAAAAATATTGCGATCGTCGCCACAACCACCAGCAAAGTAGCAATTATCTTGCTGTCAGGATTAATATCGTCAATTTGTAATACAATTCTTCGCCTTCTCCTCGCCACTTATTCCTCCGAGTCCACATATATAGGCAAACCTTCATCAAATAAGTTAAAAACATAATTCTTTTGGGAAGAATCCACTTTTGAAACTTCCTTACCTACCTCATACCTGTCATTATCGCACTTCACATCCTCTTCAGTACAATCTCTGTACATCGCACTGCCGCCCGTCTCCAACACCGCGCTTATCTCATATTTATCGATATAATTATCAACCACATATCTCCAATTAAATTCCGGCTTGGAAATAGTCGCCTTAGGATCCTTATCCACCAGATCAGAAAAACCCATATAACTCAGGCACTTATTCACGCTCATAAAACCCATTATCTGCTGGTCATTCTCCGGACTACATCTAAATCCATATTCTGTATCATCAATACCAGTATTATCATCTTTATTAACCCCCGGGTTCGGATAAAATTTATACTGCGTATAAAAATTCTCCACTCCCATTTTCACCTTTTGCATGCCCGTCTTTCTTTTCGCATCTCTACCTTTAGCTCTGATTTGCCCTACTCCCGCCACCGTCACCGTCGACAAAATAGCGATAATACTGATAACAATAATTACCTCAACTATCGTAAATCCAGATTTTATCTTTCCATACTTCATCAATCCACCTTATTTTTCCCTTTACACGAGCCATTTCCGTTCTTTAAATTTTCAAGATTTCCTGTTTCTGCATCATCTTTAGGTGGCCTCGCATACAACGATTTATAAACATCATCGCAGGTATTTTTATCTCCATCCGGCCCATAAGACAAAATCGCAATCTGAACATTATCATAAGGCGGCCCTAAATAGTTAAAATCCAATAAATAATCCCTGCCCCAAGGATCCTTTCCTAAACTATCAATATAAGGCCCCTGCCAATTATAATACTCCCGCGAGTCGCAAGTATCAGACCCGCTCGGTTCCACAGAAAACCCATAAGGATTCGGCACAGTAACAGCTTTATTAGCATCTCTCAGCCCCGCTCCCTTCGAGTTATCCAAAACAACTGCCGGCAGACTATTCCCCGCTTCCATCGCCTTCGCACCATACCCGCATGGATACAATTTCGTATCGCCATACAATGAAGCGACTGCCGTCGCCAATTTCGCTACCGTCTTCTTTGCTGTCACAACTTTTGATTTTTCACTGGCCGTTCGCCGGTTCAAAAAAATAATCCCACTCAAAATAGCAATTATCCAAATAATAACCAGTGCTTCGATAATCGTAAAACCGGCTTTCATCCCGGTTGCCTTCTGGTTTCCAAACATATAACTCCCAGCACAAATCCGTTAAAAAACATTTACCAAACTATAAATCGGACCCAAAATACTGATCACCACAAACCCGACTCCGCCGCCTAAAAAAACAAAAATAAAGGGCTCCAGAAGCGAAGTAAAACTCTTCAACTTATTATTCACTTCCTCTTCGTAGTAATCAGCCAAAGTATTACACATACCCGACAAATCACCGGTCTGCTGTCCCACATAAAGCATTTGAGACATCAGCGGCGGAAAATACGAACTTCTCCTCAAAACCAAACTAATCGACGATCCTTGTTCAAGCGATTTAGCCATCAAACCAAGCAAATCCTGGTAAATAGTATTCGTCGTTGTATTACGAACGATCCCAACAGCTTCAATAATAGGTACGCCCGCCATCAAAAGCAAAGAAAAAGTTCGAGTAAATCTAGCGTAAAACACTTCCCGTACCAAAGTCCCGAAAACCGGAAAATTAACTGATATATAACTTTTCGTCTTTTTGCCGATAGTTGTCATCAAAAACAACTTTATCCCAGCAACCAGTCCAAATGTTCCCGCCAAAATCCAAACAATATTTTTCGACATAAAAGTACTCATCCCGATCAAAATCTGCGTCTGCAAAGGCAAATCCACATTTTGCTCCACAAATATACTTGTAATCGAAGGAATAATTTTCGTCATCACGATAAATAACACCGCAATCATAACCACGATAATAATTATCGGATAGGCCATCGCCCCTCGAATTTTTGATACAAAAGAAGCCGACGTTGCTACCTGCCCCGACAACTCTTCCAAAACCACCTCCAGCTTACCCGTTACCTCGCCCGCTTTCAAAACCCCCGTCTCAATATGCGGGAAAACGCTAGGATAATTCTCCAGGCATTTAGAGAGAGGAAATCCATTCTCTAAACCAAGTGTAATCTCTCCCAACACTCGAGACAAAGCCCGGTTTGGTGTCTGTCTGGCGATCTCAACCGTTTGAGTAATAGAAATACCCGCCTTCAACATTGTCGTCATCTGGCGATAAAACATCCCACGTTCTCTCGGTTTAATAGAAAACGCCAAAAACATGTCTTGAAACTTGCTTTTTTCTTTAATCGATATAACATGCAAACTGCGCTTCGTTATGTCTTTGCGAACTTGATTAATTGTAACAGAGGCAACCTTGCCGCTGACAATTTGCCCTTTATTATTTTTCGCCTTGAATGTGAAAATTTTCATTCCCCTCCAGAGTTCGGTGTATACATCCAATACAAATTGCTTAATACAATACTAGCAACTGTTTCACTCGCAGTCAATCAACCTTCTCCCTCATCATTCCGGTCTAAGTCCGCCCTGAAACCGCCTCCTCCCACCATCATCCTTTCACTTCCTCCTTGCCATCCTGCCTTCTCCTACTGTCGTCCTGCTTCTTCTCACTGTCATCATAAGTTGCCTCATCTTCTCTATCATTATGAGATTATAGAAGGATCCCCTTTTTCTTTGTCATTCTGAGCAAAGCGAAGGATCTCATCCTTAATCACCCGCCACTTCATTATTTTGATTATTTTTATCATTTAAACTTTTAAATTTGCCATTCGTTTTAAATTCGTAAATTTTAAATTTTAAAATCTCCTCCAATACACACACCCCAAATATTCTGCTATGATATTATTGAGGTATTATGTTAATACTTGCCACAAAACTTTTCCGCTCTCCTGTTGTATCGGCTGGAACCGGTAAATTGGGCGAGCTGGGCGAACCTATAGTCGATCCCCAAAATGGCCGCCTCATTGCCTTCTTTGTATCGGGTGGCATATTCGAACCCAAAAAAATCATCTCTATCGGCGACATTCTCATGCTCAATCCCCAAATAACCATCGTAAATAACCCCGATTCCGTCCTCCCGCCCAACGAGATCGTCCGAGTAGATCAATTCATAAAAAGTCGTATAAAATTTTTAAAAAGCAAAGCCTGCACAAAAAACAAAACATATCTAGGAACAATCGAAGATGTAGTTATCGACACCGAAACCCAAAGCATTATCAAATATTACATCAAAAACATAATTAGAGACCGTATCTTGCCGTCCGATCTTGTCGTCGAGATCCAACCCGATAAAATAATTTTCGAAGATTCTGTCCTCGATCGCCAAACCGCCGCCGGAGCCGCCGCCTAAAAATATAAAAACAAGGAGGAAACATGTCCGAAGAAAAAAATTATGAAGAAAAAAAACATATCGAAGAATTAACCAAAGCCGTTAAAGATCTCACCCAAATACAACGCAAAGTCCTAGTTCAACACACTTTAAGCAGAAGCTTCATTCGCGGTATATTCTACGCTCTTGGCACAACTCTCGGTCTGGCTATTGTCAGTTCTCTTGCAGTCTGGATTTTAAACTCCCTCGGCATTTTCGACAATTTCAAAAATCTTTTCAATAATCTCAGACAACTCAATGAATTAATTCAATAAAGCCACTCATCATCTGCCGTCAAAATCATTTCTTAGCTGATTGGCTTCCTCTACCTTTTTTCTAACTCCTGATTCTTAATTAAAAACCTCTCCCGCAAAAAACCACAAAATCACTCTTGTAAAAGCCCTCTTTTGGCCAAAAAATTAAATGCAATTAGAAATAAAAAATCAATAAATCTCTCTATCAAAACCAAATATTTTCAAATAAACTATCTCAGAAACTGCCAAAAAAGCTCAAATATCGTCTTCTGCGTTCCAGCAAAATCTTTTTCATCAATAATCGTCGCCATCGGGCGCTGGAATGACGCTAAAAGCACTTTATCTCCGTACACAGCGCTAAAACGTGGCAAACTAAACCCAACCGGCAAAACCCTTGTGTCCCACGGCACCTCGCCCGCATTCTCATCGCCCCTCAATTTCTCAATAGTTTTCTGTTCGACCTGCCTAACGCTGATCCTTCGCTTCTCTATCTCTCTAACATACCAGTCAAAATGATCTGGCATCCATCTTTTCCACGCCCCTATCGAACCATAAATCATTATCGGCTTTTTCTGCAGCAAGCAATCATTCAGCGCCTCCACCAATCCCTTCGCACCATCATAAAACTGTATTTTCGGTTTCCCGCTCACCATCTCCGACAAACCTCGTAATTGCGGGATCAATTCCTTCAGTCCTTCCTGCCGCTCTTCGATTAATTTCCTTTGTTCCGCTAATTCCTCCGCCTGACGATCAACATGACCAATCAGTTTCTCCGGCCCTTCCGCAAAGAACTTTTTAACCTTCCCGTCGTCATTCCCAAAAGCCACAAACCCGGATTTCTCCAGCTCCTTCAAAATATCATAAACCGTAGTCCGTTGAAGCTTAGTATTTTTCGCGATTTCACTCGCCGTCATTTCCCCATACTGTAACAACGATAAATAAACTCGCGCCTTTTTGTCGGAAAAACCCAATTTAGATAATGCGTGACTAAATGCCACATTTCCTCCCGTCGATACACCATCAACACCAAAAAATCCCAATTTAATCATTAAATTATTTCAAATTATATTATCGTGTCGAACATTATTCGACCACCAAAATCAGTCGAAAAAACAATCATTGTAAAATAAACATTGCCTGTGTTTATTAATTTAACTCACCTTTTACCAACTTTTCCAAAAAAACAATATCTTTCATACAATGAGCCAAAGCCGCATTCACAATATCAGATTTACTAACCTTAATTCTTCTTTCCATCCGTAGCCTAAATTTTGCCACCTCCAAATCTTCCAGAATTTGCGGATTAAAATAAAATGTAAACTTTACAGGCTCCAATGATACAACCTCAGCCCCTTTTCTCTCGATAGTCGGTTCCTCTTTTACAACCGGTTCCAAACTCTCAGATCTAACCGGTGTCCTGCTTTTTGTGTGCGATCCAAACAACAGATCTGCTCCTGGCAAATCAGTTTTACCTTTAGCCATTATCAACCTCCTTGGCAACCGCTCGATATTGCTCCGCCGCCTCGGAAGTCTTCGCATGCGTCAGCACAGACTCTCCGGCCACAGTCGCATAATCAAAGCGTACTGTTTCTTTAATAACAGTGTTAAATACCTTATCTCCAAATGCCTCCCTCGCTCGCTCCAATACCTGCCGCGAATGATGAGTTCGGTTATTATACATCGTTAATAAAATTCCTTTCAACTCAAGATTAGCGTTCATACCGCTGTCTCGAACCTTAGAAATAGTATCCATCAGTTGACTCATTCCTCTCATTGCCCAATAAGCGCACTGCAAAGGAACAATTACTCCGTCAGCCGCCACAAGCGCGTTTAATGTCAAAAGGCCCAGTGATGGCGGACAATCAATCAAAATATAGTCAAAACGCTTCTTATGCGGTTTCAAAATATCCGTCAGCGTTTTTTCTCGATTTTCCCGGCCAAAAAGCTGGATTTCCGCCGCCGTCAGATCTAACGTCGCCGGCGCCACCATTAGCCCGGGCACGCTTGTCTTATGAAATACCTTATGCATAGAAACACTATCAAAAAGCGCGTGGTACACGCTTCTGCCCTCTATCTCATCAACATTAATTCCCAGCCCAATAGACATATTGGACTGCGGATCAAAATCAATCAACAATACGCTCTTACCACGCTCAGCTAATGCTACTCCCAGGTTAATAGTACTGGTTGTCTTGCCAACTCCACCCTTTTGATTTGCCACCGCAAAAATCTTCGTCTCCCGGCTTTTATCTTTAAACATATCAAACGATCGCAACACCAAACCTCCTTGTGCTAATTAGTTACGCAAACAACCTTACCTATATACAATTATTACACCATACTTAATTGCATGTCAACATTTTTATCATTAAACACTCATTATTTTATACAATAAAATATTTAAAATTTTATCCACATATAAAATAATACTTTACTACAATTATATAAGTGAAAATTTTATACTGTATTACACGTAATTAATATAATTTAACCCGCAAAATATAATTATACACGTAATTACGTATTAAAATTTAAATGTATAAAATTTTAATTGCTTTTAATGTTTAATTGTAAATATGTTATACAAGTATTTATAAAAATTAAATAAAAACATACTTTTATCCAAGTAAATATTGTATGCACGTATTTTTTACTCAATTTTTTCTCAGCAAAAATTTAAACTAACAAAATTTTTCGCTCATTTAAAGCAGCTCGCGATAAACATTAAGCAAAATTAAAAAAATAAAATCGTAGACGATTTTAAAGCCTTAACAGGTTGAAAATTGAACATTACTTAATCGCTTCAATAGACAATCTGTAATCATCCATATCGCTACTGGCCACTCCATTGCCATTACAATTCGCACAAAAACATCGACTATTATTACCGCGCCAAAATAACATATGACCACATCCGGACGCCTCGCTAAAAGTCAAAAACATAACTTAATAATTTATCAATTTCACTCTACCCAAATTCATCGAGGCAAGATCAAATCAACTAAAGTAATTTATTCGAAATTAAAATCAAAAAACCACAACAAAAATTCATCCGAAAAACATAACGAAATACTATCTCCAAACACTTCGTCGCTAAAACCAAAAAACACAATTTACAGTACAAAAAATCTTAGACCTACACTAGATTTACAACACAAGTATACAATTATTATATCAAAAACATAACCAAAAATTAAAATCATCTATTATCATTTTAATACCATAAATTATTATATTTCTTAATATCAAATCAAAAAAATACACAAAAAAATCTCTATAGTATTTATTAATAATTAAACAAATTTATTATTAAACTTTTCAATTTTTATAGTTCAAAATAATTTAATAATATTCTGTAATAATTTTACAATTATCCAACTAAAAACGCCTCCAAAACATAGTGCTCAATAACATCTCAGTCATGATAATATATAAAAATATTGAACAAAAAATACAAAACCACAACTAAAAAACCATTTCAGACCTAAAAACATATGTCGAAACAAAAAAGTCAATTTTAAAACATAAATATAAAAATTGATTAAATTAATTAGACATTAAAGTACATATAAAAACGCCTCAAAGCCATCAAAACAAACACAAATAAATTGTTCAAAAATAATCAAACTAGTATTGCTTATTACCGCATTAATCTCATATTATAACTTCATCTTAAATGGCACAGAATTATCGTAATAATATTATAAATAATTTACAAAAACTTTAAAAATGTACAATACATATTAGACATTAAAAAGCATCTGCATTAATTCAAAAAAAATTACAAGTTGTCAAAAAAGTTAAATAAATATTGAACATAATTTCCACATAAATATTCCCGTCAAAAAAACAGCAAATATCACAATACAAGCAAAAAATATTACTTGTATCATTTTTAAAACTGCGTGACCACCCGCAACAAAACATTTAAAAAAACAGGCCCTGTGCGAGCCTGCTTTTTCTTTTTTAACAGTTCAATTTAAAATCCCATTCCACCCATTCCCGGAGCACCTGCTGGCATTGACGGCTCGCTCTTTTCCGGTAAATCAGTCACAACCGCTTCGGTTGTAAGCACTAACGCAGAGACAGAAGAAGCGTTCTGGAGAGCCGATCTAGCCACTTTCAAAGGATCTATAATGCCTGATTTGATCATGTCAACATACTCGTCTTTTACCGCATTATAGCCCATTCCTTTTTCACTATTTCGAACCTTTTCAATCACCACAGAGCCATCCTTGCCCGCGTTCTCAGCGATCTGCCTCATAGGCGATTCTAATGCCTTTCTGATAATATTAACACCGACAGACTCCTCGCCTTCAATTGCCAAATCACCCTTAAGCTTCTTATCTAGCAAATCCATCGCATCAATCAAAGCCGCCCCGCCGCCAGGCACGATTCCCTCTTCAATAGCCGCTTTAGTCGCATTAATCGCATCTTCTATCCGCGCTTTCTTTTCCTTCATCTCAACTTCTGAAGCCGCTCCAACCTTGATAACTCCGATTCCACCAGATAATTTTGCCAACCTCTCCTGAAGCTTTTCTTTATCAAACTCAGAAGTTGATTTGGCAATTTGACTCTTAATTTGCGCGATACGAGCCTTTATCTCGGAAACCTTGCCGGCCCCTTCGATAATCGTCGTTTTATCCTTATCAGCCGTCACACGGCGCGCCGTCCCAAGCATATCAACAGTCGCATCCTCAAGCTTCATCCCGCGATCTTCTGAAACAACTTCTCCGCCTGTCAAAACAGCGATATCTTGGAGCATTTCTTTTCTTCTATCACCGTAGCCCGGAGCCTTGATCGCCAAAACATTCAGCACCCCGCGAATCTTATTAAGCACCAAAGTTGCCAAGGCTTCACCTTCAACATCTTCAGCAATAATAACCAATTCCTTGCGGCCGGTTTGCGCCATCGATTCCAAAAGCGGCAAAATTTCCTGAATCGAAGAAATTTTCTTGTCAGTCAATAAAATTCGCGCTTGCTCCATCGCCGCTTCCATCCGTGTCGTGTCAGTTGCGAAATATGCTGAAATATAACCATTGTCGAACTGCATTCCTTCAACTACTTCCTTATCTAAGCCAAGTGTCTGAGACTCTTCGACAGTAATTACGCCGTCTCGCCCCACCAAATCGATCGTCTCCGCGATCAAACGGCCGATCGTCGGATCGTTGGCCGAAATCGCCGCTACCTGTTCAATCTCTTCTTTTCCTACAACCTTTTTTGAATTATCCTTCAATGTCTCCACAATCGCCTGAGTGGCCTTTTCCATTCCCCGGCGAATTGCCATAGGATTAGTTCCAGCTGTAACGTTTTTAAGGCCTTCATTAATCATTGCCTGTGCCAAAATAGTCGCTGTAGTCGTACCATCGCCGGCCACATCATTAGTCTTTGTAGCCACCTCTTTCACCAATTGGGCTCCCAGGTTTTCATATTTATCCTCGAGTTCAATCTCCTTAGCGATACTTACACCATCATTGGTAATAGTCGGACCGCCGAAACCCTTATCAAGCACCACATTGCGTCCTTTCGGACCGATAGTTACCTTGACAGCGTCAGTCAATGTATTAACACCTGTTTTAAGGCCAATTCTGGCCTCTTCGCCAAATTTCAATTGCTTTGCCATTTTATCTCCTCTCTTTCTCTAAGTTATTAAATACCTATTTTAACTATTCGATAACACCTAAAATATCTTCTTCTTTAAGAATTTTATATTCTTTACCTTCAAATTTGATCGACTCGGCCCATTTGTTAAAAAGAACCTTGTCGCCCTCTTTAACACCAAGAGAAATCTGCTTCCCGTCAACCCACTTACCCGTTCCAATAGCCACTACTTTGCCTTCCTGCCTCTCTTCTCTTGCCGAATCAGGTAAAAAAATCCCCGATTTCGTCTTTTCCTCTTTTTCCAGAGGTAATACTAAAACGCGATCACCCAATGGACGCAATTTTGCCATTTCGGACTCCTTTCCTATTTAATCTGGCCTCAAACCAGCCTTTCAATACTGCTTTAACTTTATACCAAATTATTACCTTAAAATCTACAGTCTAATTTAGCAATAAAATTCCGCCGAACTCTTTATAATGTATTTTACAAAAAAATTGTAAAGCTTCCTTTACAATTTGTCAATATCTACTTTGTCCGCTTATCGTCATAACGATAAAACGCTTGGTCTACACCATATTTATATCTTATAATGTTGCGGAACATTTCTTCGATATCTAGAGGAGTGTTGATTACTCATGGAAGAGATACTTGAAGTTGAAACCTGAACAACTATTCGCTTTAAGAGTAAAAGCAGTAACTGCTTTCCTTGTTGCCCTGATCGCCACCGACATCGCAATCATCTAGACATCAAATTTATGGCAGATACTAGCTGTACTTGTTCTGTTTGAGACAGCGGCCTATCTCTTGCCATTATTAACCCCAAAAACTACGGGAGAGGCACCGCAGTTTATATGCACTCTTATCGTAGGCATAAGCATTATGCCATCAAGAGTCTCAACCACCCCGCCGCCATTCTCCCCATGACAATCTGGACAATAGCAATGATTTGTTTCGAGAAGGCCATGCAAGTGTACAAGATAGTACCCCTTAGCCTAAACGAAGCCATCGAAATACCAGCCAAAAGCGAAGACAGTAGTTACTCGGTTCAAAACAAGTCAAAATAGGGTTTCGCTTGTTTTCTAAGCGAGATGAGGTTCTCTGCAGAATTCTAGACAACCACCCAAGTCAAAACGGAGATACTTTTATAATCTTCGATGATTCCCCACAATATCTGTTTAAACTGCTAAACAGAAAGAATTGCTTCGATCCGGAAAACCCGTGTATAGTTGAAGCCAAAAACAACCTCATCCAGGATACTGGATACAGGTTTGAGATCAGCTTCAGCTAATCATTTACGCTACACCCAACTCTCCATCAAGTTCGGCCAAGTGAGAAATCATCTGGCCAACACTTTTTATATTGTATACAAGTATACTTACTTACCAACTAAACCTATAATTTTTCAATTAAAATAGCAGTGACAGCGTGAAGGGGGTTGCACGCATTGCCACTGCTAAAGGATACAATATCAAACCCCAAATAACGTGTCAAGTCTCATTTACAATTTTTAAACCTGATTGAACTAACCCCAGCCAATTCTCAGCTATTTACAATTTACATACCTGATATCATAATAAAAATATCTCTAAATTATTTTTGAGCTCCTCATACCAAGGATGGGGGTTAAATAAACTGAAACGATTTTTTGAGGAGGGGAGTGCTGTCTGAAAAGACCGTTAATATAATTCGAAACGGTTCCTACACCAGCTAGTTTAAAGTACACTACTAGCAAACGAAAGCTTATTTTAGTGTTAATAAAATTGTGGATAAACTGTGAATTACTTAATTAATTGAAATCTTCATATACCTATGCTAACCTTAAAATATACGATTATTATTACAAAACACATACAATAACTTTTATATACAAGCAAAAAGGATTATTATGAAAAGAATTTTTTCAGGCATACAGCCAACAGGTATAATTCACCTCGGCAATTACCTCGGTGCCATCAAGCAATGGGTGGATCTCCAAGATCAAGCTGATGATGCCATATTTTGCGTTGTAGACCTCCATGCCATCACTGTTCGCCAAGATCCTGCCGAACTTCACCAAAACATCCTCTCCACGGCCGCTTGGTACATTGCATGTGGGATTAATCCCCAAAAATCACATATTTTCATCCAATCCTCCCGTCCCGAACACACCGAGCTTGCCTGGATCTTAAATACTTTTACCCAAATGGGAGAGCTTGAAAGGATGACCCAGTACAAAGAAAAAAACGCCAAACATGGCGAAAACGTCGGCCTTTTCACCTATCCCGTCCTTATGTCTGCCGATATTTTACTTTACCAGACAACCCAAGTTCCCGTCGGCGAAGATCAGGTTCAACACGTTGAGCTAGCCCGCGATATCGCCAAACGCCTCAACGGCATTTATGGCCAGACTCTCACTATTCCCGAATACAAGACCAAAATCGGCGGCAAACGCATCATGGGCCTCGACGATCCGACCAAAAAAATGTCCAAATCAGCCACCTCCACCTACAACTACATCGCTCTCTCCGACAACGCCGACACCATCCACCAAAAGATCAAAAAAGCCGTTACCGACTCTGGTAATCAAGTCAAATATAAGATCGACCAGCCAGCTATTTCCAATCTACTAAATATCTACTCAGAAATCACCGGCAAAGAAATCGCCGAATTAGAAGAACAATATCAAGGCAAAGGCTACGGCATTTTCAAATCCGATCTCGCCGACGTCATCGCCGATCATCTTGCCCCGATCAGAGTAAAACACAATCAATTAATGGCCAATCAAGATGAATTAACCATTATTCTCCAAAAAAGCGCCAATTCCCTCGCCCCATTAGCCCAAGAAACCCTAAAAAAAGTCCGCTCCCAAATCGGCCTCCTGAATCTATAAAATTCTTAGCAAAAAATCCCTTATAGTCGCTTGACAAACAAGGCTTTTTTGTTATAATTCTAAGTTTTCTCTCAAAAAGCCCGCCTTTTAAGGGGGTTAATACAAGGAGGATAGAGAATTGAGAACATTAATATTTTGTATACTGTCCTTCGCCCTGCTTACAATTTCTTACCACAAAGTCATCGCCGGCACCTGCCAAGATCCGGCCCAAACTCAGGATCCAACCGCCTGCGCTACTCAAGCTCCATGGACGGTCATCTGTGTTCCCGCGCAAGCAGATCCGACCACCATCGCTTCCCCCGCTCTCATCAAAGAAGTATCTCTCAAGCTGATAATCTCATCGAACGACAAGATATGGCCGGAAAACTGCGAGTTTATCGTCGTTTACCCGGTTTTGAACCCCGACTGACAACTGACGCCGTGCAACCAACAACTTGCATGGCTGAGCATGGTCAGTTATGATCGACCCTACCTGATCGGCCCGAACATTCTCGAGCCTATCAGCAAGATCATTATCGTGACTGACAAGGGGTGTCGGTATGAGGCAAATATCTGCCCCAAGCCAGTCCAAACCGGCTCGCGTATTCTAACCGACGAAGAAGCCTCCAGAATTGATGGCGTCTGCCGCGGTAATCCGCTACTGGAAAAGCCTGTTCCTCTAACCGGCAAAGAGACCAAAGGAGCCACCAAAGACTCCAAAAGTCTGCGGTAAAGCCGTCAAGAAAATCATACACAATCTGTTTGTAATCGATCTACATCCACGAACACTCTCCCAACAAAAGCCCTGTGAGGTTCAAACCGCACAGGGCTTTTAAAATACAATCACTGCCTCTCTAGCAATCTCTCCGAGAACGTAAATCACACTCATAGATAAAAATAGAAATCCCTCCCTATCTCTTCTTTACTCTTACCCCCCAAGTATTCAACATTATCACAATTTTAAGCATTTTTTCAGACATTTTTTATATATTTCTTACAAAGTCAGAGCTCAATCTCTGCGCTAATATCAAATTAAAAGAAAGGAGTCCTATGAGCAAGAAAAGACCCAACAATATCTCAAAAATAAAGGAGAGGTCGTATCTAAGAAAAAAGTTCCGGGACAGCTTCGCTCTAGATTATTACAGAGATCTTAAGACAGAAATGAGAGAATCATTTGGATACATGATCAAGATTCCTTTTAAACGCCACCGGTATATTTAATTACAACAACTAAATATTTTATTTTCAAAACAGGGCGCTCGCCGCCCTGTTTTCGTTCTTCAAATTTTTATAATTCATGCTATCAAATCTACCATCACAAACAAATCGCCCCTTTGCCGACTTATTTCCCAGCCGCCCGCCACATAAATTCAAACATCATCTTCATAGAACTCGCGATCTCCGAGCTCTCGATCACTACTGCGTGGACATTTTTCCCATAAGAAACCAAAGCCAAATTATCGCCGAAAATCACCATATCCGTTCCCAAATACATCCATTCCGGCAACTCCCGCGCCTCCTGCAAACCCGCCGCATACTTCCTGATATATTCCGCCGCAAACCCGCCTTTCACCACCAATTCTCTCACTTTCATCTTTTTTTTCATCGTATACTCAAAGTATTTCTTAAAGTAATCTCCTAAAAAAGCCTCTATCTTCCCTGAATCAGCCACCGCCTGGATCTCCCGCGATCGCTTCACCATCTCGTAAACCTCGATCAACCCTCTGCGCCCCTCAAAATACCTCACCTTCGGCTTTTCCTCAGCCTTGTTGTAAACCGAACGCAAATCCGGCAATATCTCCTGAAATTCCCTCAGCTTATCTCTAAGTCCCAGCTCTAAATTCTTCGGGTCTTGCGCAAAATACCGCCTGCGATTGTTCTTTTCCCCATATGAAACCAGCTTTAAATTAAGCAATTCATCTAAAATATTATAACAATGCGCTCTTTTTATCCCCGCTTTTCGCGCGATCGGCTGTACCGTCGATTCTCCCAATTCCAAGCCCGCCAGATAAACGCTTGTCTGTTTGTCGTTCAGACCCATCGATTTTAATATCAGGTTTATCTTATCCATTTTCGTCATTATTTATTAACGATATATTAAAATATAATCTCGCATTTGTCAATAATATAAGATTTATATTTATATACATTATTAATAAAAAATAGACACTAA
>CAYZYR010000003.1:0-6970 GCA_964482785.1 uncultured Candidatus Saccharibacteria bacterium
TAAAAAGTGACATTTCTATTTTGCAAAAAAGTGACATTTCTATTTTGGCTTGACAGGTGTTAATTGAATATGCGCCGCTTGAAAAAGCGTGGGTGCCTGTTGTTGGTAGCAACTATATTTATATATATTGTCTTTGAGTGTCGGGAAGTTTTAAGGGTAAGGGCTATGGTAAAGAATTACTGGAATATTGTATAGCTGATGCTAAAAAACAAAATAAATCTGGTGTTTGTATTATTAGTTCAAAAAAGAAAAGGCCTTTTCTTTCAGAGAAAAAATTTATGCAAAAATTTGGTTTTGAAACGGTTAATACAATTGATAATGAGTACGAGTTTATGACATTGTTTTTTGATGGCACAAAACCGCAATTTGCAGATAGTGCAAAAGGTAAAGTATTGAAAGCGATAAGTTAACTGTTTATTATGGATTGCAATGTCCTTATATTCCGAATTGTATTGAGTAAATTGAGAAATATTGTATAGAAAATAATATTCCAATAGATCTGATTAAAGTCGATAGTTTAGAAAAAGCAAAAGTGCTTTCTTGCATATTTAATAACTGGGCGGTTTTTTACAAGGGTAAATTTGGGACAGTGTATTTGCTTAATGAGGGTTATTTGAAGAAAATGCTTAGCTGATAATGGCCATGAGTATAAAAGTTTTGGGTTATGAAATTGATTTAAAGAAAACGAAAAAGGTAAGAATTATCAGGCAGATGGTTTTAAGATTATGTACAGATGTAAAGGTTCTTGATAAAGAGCCTAACGAAGTTTTTTAGTTTATAGGGTGGTTTTGCAGGGATCGTGGATCAGGTTGGGGTTTTGTTTGTTTTTGGAATATGTTATTATGAGATTGCAGGGAGGGACTATGAGTTCTGCCAAAAAAATTGAAAAAACTGTAGACAAAGCACTAAAAAATATTGTCAAATTGGACAATTATAGCTTTAAGCCGAAAGACAAAATTTCTTGGGATGCGCCGGAATTTTATTTTTATCCGAAAAATAAATATTGGCTATTGGGAATTGCGACAATGATTTTGGGTTTGATGTTTGTTTTTGTGGCGGCCGGGCAGTATTTGCATTATCAGTTTGAGTTGACAGGCTATCTGGTAGTAGTGATTTTGGCGCTGGCGCTGGTGGTTTTCGCCCAATATGGTCATGTTGAACCGAAGGTTTATAGGGCGGAATTGGGCACAGAGGGTATTTTTTATAGAAATCATTTCTATGAATATGATAAATTGAAGTCGTTTTGGATCGTGGAGGCGCCGAATCCGATAGTGTATTTTGAGATACTGGGAACGCTTTTGCCTGTATCGATACTTTTGCAGGATCAGAATATAGAAGAGGTGCGGGCGTTTTTGATTAGATATATTCCGGAACATCCAACGGCGACAGAGCACATAACAGAGAAGTTGAATCAGTTTTTGAGGTTTTAGGTTGCAATCTATTAAGTTGTAATGGAGGTGTTGTATGATAATGGTAACTGGCGGGGCTGGTTATATTGGCAGTTTTACGGTTAGGGAATTGTTGAAAAATAATTATGGAGTTTTGGTGGTAGATAATCTGGTAAGTGGGAGTAAAGCAGCGCTGGCGGCGGCTTCTAACATCCAACAGGCGACTGATAGCAAGCAGCAGATAATGGATGGCAATCTGATTCTAGAAGTGGCGGATGTGGGCGATAGAGATGCAATGAGGCTCATTTTTGATAAATATGAGGTGGAGGCGGTGATTGATTTTGCTGCTTATTTGGCGGTTGGCGAGTCGATGAGTAATCCGAGAAAATATTTGGAGAATAATGTTTTAAATTTTATTAATCTCTTGGATGTAATGAAGGAGAAGGGTTGTAAATATATCATCAAGTCTTCGACGGCGGCGACTTATGGTAATCCTGAAGACAAGCATTTTCCTTTGGGGGAGGATTATCAGGAAATGGTTAGGTTGGAAAGATCGGATTTGCTGGAGGGAGAATGGGATGGTGAAAGAGTTAGCGGAGAGGAATTTTTTGGGAAATTTATTGATTATTATGAAGAAATTGTGAAAGAGAGAAACGATATCGCTTTAAACGACAAAGATCTGGCGAGACTGAGGATCCCGACTTCGATTTATGGTTTGACTAAAATGATGGACGAGATTTTAATGGAAAAGTATCAGGTTGTATATGGTTTTCGGACGATAGCTTTGAGATATTTTAATGTATGCGGGGCGAGTGAGGATGGGAATATGGGAGATAATAAGCTCAACCCGACTAATTTGATGACGATGGTTATATTTAAGGCTCTGGGCAAAACAGATGTTTTAAAAGTGTTTGGGGATGATTATCCGACTAGAGATGGGACTGGTTTGCGCGATTATATTCATCCGATAGATCTGGCGAAAGGTCATGTGGGGGCGTTGCAATATGTGTTGCAAAGTGATAACTCCGGGGTATTTAATTTGGGGACTGGTGATGGGTATACGGTTCTAGAGGTGATAACGGCGGTTGAAGAGGCAAGCGGTAAGAAAATTAATTACGAGGTGGTCCCGAGAAGGTCAGGCGATCCGGCGGTGTCTTATTCAAATTCGGAAAAATCTAGAAATGTTTTAAAATGGAGGGCAGAATATGCTTTGGATGAGATGGCGAGGACGGCGTGGTTGTGGCATTCTGCTAATCCTGAGGGATACAAATAGGAGGTATTATGAGAGAACAGATAGAGAAAGCGATTAACAAGAAATTTAACAGAAGAATGACTGTTTTAATAATCGGATCATTGGTGGTAATTACAGGGATTACTTTTGTTAGCTTCCGTAATTTTGAGCATAATGAGAAAACTGAGGCGAGCGAGTCAAATAAGACGATCGGAGAAGTGCTGGATAGCAAGGCGGCGATTGACTCTGAAAGCCATGACAGCAGCCAGGGTATTCAAGATGGTCAAAATGGTCAAGGTGTGGCAGAAAAAAGAGATAATCCGCCAGAAGGGATCCAGCCTGATTGGTTTCCTATTCCATCGGAACAAACGGTGAATTAATTTTCATTTGATAAATTAAGCGGAATTGTTGGGGTTCGGGGGAATTTTTTGGTATAATGTTTATATGAATGTTATGAGAAAAGTGGCATACAACACGATAGTCCAGATAGCGGGCCGTTTTATTAATATTTTTTTGGCTTTGGTCCTTTTGAGGCACTTAACTGAGTACTTGGAGGTGAAGGGTTATGGCGATTATACGACGGCGATATCTTTTGTGGGGGTGTTCAGCATAGTGGCAGATTTTGGACTGAATTTGATAGTGGTAAGAGATTTGTCAAAAAGGAAAAAGAATATAGAAGAATATCTAGGTAATGTGATCGGACTCAGGACGGTAGCGGCGTTGGCAACGATGGTGCTTGCCCCAGTCGGCGCATTGTTTTTCCCTTATTCAAAGGATTTACAGATAGCAATAGCTTTGATTGCGTTGGGAGCGTATTTTCTGAGTATTAATCAGATTTTTGTGGGGGTTTTCCAGAGTAAATTGCAGCTTGATAAATCGGTTTTAAGCGATGTGATAGGTAAAATAACTTATTTTGGGCTGACTTTATTGTTTATAAAAATGAATTACGGGTTTTTGTCGGTAGCGGCGGCGATATTGTTCGGTAATTTTGTAAACCTGACGATAAGTCTTTTATTGGTTAAAAAGCAGGTGAAGATGTCGATAAGATTTGATTTTACTGAATGGAAGAGAATTTTTTATGAAATGATGCCGATGGGGATAGTACTGGTATTAGGGATGATCTATATAAGGTCGGATATTATTCTTCTTTCGGTTTTAAAAGGGAGTCGCGATGTTGGTATTTACGGGGTGGCATATAAGTTTTACGATATTTTGATAGTGATGTCGGCGTTTTTTATGGGAGCGGTTTTTCCGCTTATAACCAAAGCGTATCAGGAAGATAAAGAGAGATTTAGGGTTTTGTTGCAGAGATCGACGGACGTGTTGCTGGTGGTAGCGATGCCGGTGGGGGTTTTGTTTTTTATCTTGGCGAAGCACTTTATTTATTTGGTGGCGCCGGAGGAATTTGGGGGAGCGATAGCGGCTTTGCAATTATTAATCTGGGGAATTGTTATTTCCTATATTACGTCAGTGGCTAATTATACGATTATTGCTATAAACAAACAGAAGGCGTTGATTTGGGTTTATGTGTTTTTGTGCGTGTTGAATATAGGTTTGAATTTGATATTTATCCCGAGGCATTCTTTTTACGCGGCAAGTATTATTACTACTTTAACTGAACTCTTTGCGCTTATTTTAAACTGGTGGCTGGCCTATAAATATACCAGTTTTAGGCCGTCGTTTCGAATGATGGGTAAGTTGTTTGTTATTGGTTTGGCGATGTCGGCGGCGGTTTATATTTTGAGGGAAAATTTTGTTTTGGCGTTGCTGTCAGGTTTAATTATTTATGCTGCCTTGGTAATAAAGTGGGGGGTAGTTGATAAAACGATGATAAGGAATTTGTTGGGGAGATGATGAAATGAAACTGTCGATAGTGATGGTCAGTTATAATGCGAAAGATTTAATCGTTGAGTGCTTAGAGACGATCAAGAAATTTTTGGATTTGAGCGAGGTTGAGGTAATTGTAGTTGACAATGCTTCGAGCGATGGGACGGTTGAGGTGTTGAGATCAAAGCATGATTGGGTGAAATTGATTGAAAATAAGGAGAATATCGGCTTTGGAAGAGCGAATAACCAGGGAGCGAGGGCGTCTCGGGGGGAGTATTTGTGGTTTTTAAACGGGGATACTTTGCTTTTGGATGATGGGATTATGGGGGCTATAGAATGGATGGATGATTATGATGAGGCGGGAGTTTTATCTCCTAAATTGATTTTAGAGGATAAAAAGACAATTCAGGAGGGGATTTGCGGAAAGCAGCCGAGTATTGCCAGGCTGATTAAGAGAGACATGATGACCGAGTGCGGCGGTAGAGCTCAGGGGGTTGGCTGGGTAACAGGGGCGGCGATGCTGGTCAGAAAGAAGATTTTTGAAGAAGTCGGCGGTTTTGATGAACGATTTTTTATGTATTATGAGGATGTAGACTTGTGCACCTCGGTTGGAAAAAAGGGATATAAGGTTTTTTATTGGCCGAAGACTGTGATAGTTCATTTGGGCGGGAAGAGCTGGAATAATAATTGGCAGAGAAAAGAGAGTTATTATAAAAATCAGGAAATATATTTTAAGAAGCATTATGGGTTTGGGGGTGCTTTGTTGATGAAGCTGATCAGATGGCCGTATAAAGTGAAGGTAAAGAGAGAGATGCGATGATAAAAATAAAACGCTATTTATTCAAGGCACGCGTGCGATTTTCCCGGCGAAAATCGCCGCTTCATCTCGGCTCGCAACCCCGTCTGCGACGGGGACCAAGCTTGCTCGCCTGCGATAGGCCTTTCATAAATAGCGTTTTGTCTAAAATGAATTTTGCAGTGCAAATAAAAGATAATAGGGAGATGAGGAAATGTTGTATTTAATAATCGGGTTAAGTTTGATTGGGATGAGTTTGATGGTTTGGAGAAGGACTTGGATGCCTTATATTTTGATGTTGTCATTGCCGCTGGAAATTTTTCCAACGAGTGAGATTTTTGGGGCGACGGTTAGGGTGTCTAATTTGTTGTTTTTGGCGGCTTTTTTGATACTGTTTTTTGAATGGCTGGTTGAGAAAAAGCGATTATTTAAAAAATATGATTTACTGTTGGGGTTGTTTTTGGCGGTCGGGGTTATTTCGTTAAATGATGCTTTAGATTTGAAGCGGGGTTTGGTCCTGTTGTTTGCTACTTTTTATGTTTTTGTGGTTTTTACGGTCATACGGAATTTATTTGAAAATATGAATAAAGAAGCTAAATTTAAATTTATCGGTTTTTTGTTGTGGGTGATGTTCGGGACGGCTTTATTTGGTCTTTATCAATTTTTGGGTGGAGTGATGGGATTGCCGGCCGAGTGGACGCTGACTCGGCCGATTTATGCGGTCTCTATCTTTGGGTTTCCGCGAATTCATTCTACTTTGTTTGAACCGTTGTTTTATGGGAATTTTTTGATAGTGCCGCTTTTGATGATAGTCGGGTCGATCGTTGCGGATGTTAAGATTGTGCGGAATTGGGTTTTATATATGATGGGAGCGGTGTTTTTGATGGTGTTTGTGCTGACTTTATCTCGGGGAGCTTATGTGTCACTTTTAATCTCGCTACTGGCGATGTGTTGGTTTTTGAGAAGAAGTTTTGATTTTAAAAAAATGGTGAGTTTGGTTTTTATGGGAATTTTGGGATTGGGATTAAGCTTTTCTCTTATTGCTTTTTCGGGTTGGTATTATCCTAAATATGTGGCTGAGAGACAGACTGGCAGTGTAGTCGAAGAGGAAGAAGGGCCAGGTAGCGCGGTTGATAAGTTTGTGGGACATTCTACGACGACGACCGATTTCTCATCAGCTGATAGAGCTTGGAGAACTAAAGTAGCTTTGGAGACTTGGAGAAAGAAGCCGGTTTTGGGGGTGGGCGTGGGAAATTATGGTCCAATGACGGCTGAGAAATATGGGAGTGCTGCAGATATGACTGTGATGAATTTGTACGCGGAAACATTGGCTGAAACTGGTGTTTTGGGTTTGATTTTATTGCTGGTTTTTTTGGGATATATTGCATGGCTAGCTTATGTTGGTGTCAGTCAAGAAAAAGATGGTACTATAAAGTTGATAATCATTGTTTTTCTGTGTTGGTATTTAGGAACATTGGTTCAATATGTTAGCTTCTCGCCCGTTTATATTGCTCAGATTTGGTTTTATATTGGTTTGCTGGCGGCGGCGGGTATGAAGAGGAAGAATGTTTAGTGCAGAGTCAAAAAGAAAATTTATGGTAGGATGGCTAGCGTTTATTGTGTTGACGCTGCCAGTCTATTTGATCAGATTTTCGGTTGGGATCCCGACGACTTTTTTGGAAATTAATATTTATCTGTTTTTTATTGTTTTGGTGATTTTATTTTGGA
>CAYZYR010000003.1:7070-46791 GCA_964482785.1 uncultured Candidatus Saccharibacteria bacterium
TATAATTCGTTTTTTGAGTATCCAAATGCGGTGGCGCTGTTTTGCGCGCCGATAGTCGGGCTTTTTATGGGCTTGTTAGTTCGAGGGAAAAATCTAGACAAAAGGGAAAAGATTTATGCCTGGCTAATAGTCTTGTTTGGAGTAGCGGCGGTCTTTTTGTCGATGGCGCGCGGGGCGATATTGGCGTTATTGATGGTCGGATTTGTAATGGCTTTATTTAGCGACAAGAGAAAATATGTTTTGCTGGCGGTTGGCTTGGCGCTAGCGGGGATAGTGGCTTTTGTGCCTGTTAGGGAAAGATTTGCCAGTATTTTCTCGGGAAAGGATTTTTCAACTAATACAAGGGTAATATTGTGGAAGTCGGCGGGCTTGATGGTGAAAGATAACCCTGTGTCAGGGGTTGGTTTGGGGGATTTCCCTGAAGAATACACGAAGATAGCGGAGAGAGATATTAATTATCCGATTTATTTGAACGAGCATTTGTATCCGCATAATATATTTCTGGAATTTTGGGTTGAAATTGGGTTGTTTGGGTTGGTGGGGTTGATATGGGTGGTGAGTAGGTTTTATGTTGATTTTAGGCGATTTTGGAGGCATTTGGAGGGTAATGTACATGGCTATGCGGCTGGGTTAATGGCTTGTTTGGCTGTACTTGTGGTTTACGGATTGGTAGAAAATCCATATTTCAAGAATGATTTGGCAGTTTTATTTTGGGTTATAATTGGTTTGGGACTGGTGTTATTTAGAGGATTTTATGGGAAAGAAAAAGCAAAATAGAATTATTAAATGGTTTATAAATAACCCTAAGAAGGTTTATTGGGGATTGTTTGGGATGGTTTTGATCGGCATGGTTTTTGTGCAGTATTTTGGGTTGGTTTATTATCGTTATCCGGTGCCGCCGGGTGATGACCCGATGAATCACTATTTGATGACTAAAGGTTTTTATGATGGGGCGACGGATTTTGTTGGGAGTTGGAAGAATGGTGGATATCCCCCACTCTATCATTTGGCTATGGCTAAGTTGGCACACTTGTTTGGGACGGATCCGATGCAGGTAATTTTGTGGACTTATCCTTTATGGATAGTTTTAGCAGGTTTGTCGGTGTTTGTTTTCGCTTATGTTGGTTTCGGGGCTTGGCCGGCATTGGTATCTTTTTTTGTTTATGGCTTTTTGGCAAAAACGCCTTTGAAGCTTTTGAATGACGGCGGATATCCAAATCTGGTGGGGGCGAGTGTTTTTTTGCCGTTGGTTTTGGCAGGTTTGATATGGTTTTTGAAAGAAAAGGCTGTGAAGAGGTGGTGGGGCTTGGTCTGGGCGGTGGTTTGCGCTGCTTTACTGGTATTAACACATCATATTTCGACGTTTGAGTTGTTGGCGGTGGTTTTGGTATTTTTATTTTTTGGGTTGGCGTTTTTGTGGAAATTGAATAAGTGGAGTTGGAAGAAGGGGCTGGTTGTTTATGCTGTTTTTTTGGGTCTGTTGAGCTATGGGTATTGGGCATTTTTTCATTTGTCTGCTTTTGTTCCGGCTCGGGGGTTGTTTGGTATTATGTTTGCTTTTAAGGAGAAATTTCCATATTTTGAGTCGTTGGGCGTAAGTAGTGCCGGAACGGCGGCGATGTGGTCTTTGAGGTTGTATCCGGTGGAATTGGGGTATTTGGTGTTTGTGATGGGATTGGTGGGGCTGGGTTATGGACTGTGGTTGGTTTGGCGTAGAGATAGGAAAAGAGGTTTGGCTGGTTTGTTGTTGGCGGTATGGGTGCTAGTTTTGTTTGTAGGTTCGCGTCTTGATAGCTTGTCCAATCCAGAGAGACTGGGAAGGGATTTGGCAGTGCCTTTGTCGGTGGCTTCGGGGATGGTGATTTATTATTTGTTTGGTGTTTTGAGAAAAGACAAAAGATGGGTGATTTTGTTTTGTGTTATTTTGGTGATTTTGGGACTGAGGACTTTCGGCGGTCGGGTAGTGAAGTCTTTTAGGTATGAACCGATGATAAGGATGACGCAGGCTGATCTGGGGGTAGTGCGATATTTGGAGGGGCGATCGAATAAATTGGGAAGACCTGTTAATGTGATAACTAATAATTATAATTTTTATTACCCATATTTCAGCGAGAAGATAAATGTGAGTTATTTTTGGTATACTGGTTATGATTTGGAAGTGGTAATTCCGGGGCGGGATTATGTTATTGATATTAAATCTCAAGCGGGCTGGTTGCCTGAAGATGTTAAATTTGATATAGTTGGAGATAAGGATATTGGCTTAAGGAGCGAGTTAATTAAAAAGTCTCCTACGAAAATGATTGAATTATTGAAAGTCGGTGAATAAGGGATTCGTTTGTAGCTAGGGGTTTGTTTTGTTATAATTCGGCCAAAGAGGAAGATATGAAATTAGCCATTGTAATACCAGCGCATAATGAAGAATCGACTATAGGGGCGGTTTTGAAGTCTCTACCGAGGAAGATTAAAGGTGTTGATGAGATTACTAGTATTGTTGTTGATGATGGGTCGGATGATAATACATACGAAATAGCTAAAAGACAGGCTAATTATGTAATAAAGCATGCTATTAATTTGGGTCAAGGGGCTGCTTTTAGTACTTCTTTTAAGCTTGTTGATAAATTACGATGCGATTTAGCTGTTACTTTTGATGCTGACGGGCAGCATGACCCAGGTGATATTGAGAGGGTTATCCAGCCTATTTTAGGGAGTAGGGCAGATGTGGTAAATGGGAGTAGAATGTTTAATACTAAAGGTATGCCTACTTTTAAGGTATTTGGTAATTGGTTTATGAATTTTATTACTTTTCTGATCTATGGTGTGTGGGTGAGTGATTCGCAGTCTGGTATGCGAGCTTTCTCCAAAAAGGCTTTGGATAAGATTAAGATTGCAACAAGCGGTCATGAAGTATGTTCCGAGATTATCGGGGAAGCAAAGTACAAAAAATTAAGGATAGTTGAAGTTCCTATTAAAACAATTTATACAGATTACTCTAAAAGAAAAGGTCAGAATTGGTTGAATGGGGTAAATATTTTAACGAAATTGATTACAGTAAGGTTAGCGGGGAAAAAATGATACTAGTTAAGTTAATAGCAATAATTTTAGCAGGTAAAAAATGATTATTTTAGCAAAATTTTTATCAATAATTCTAGGTGGACTGGTGATTTCGAAAACAATACTGGATTATCGAAAAAAGAATGAAAGTATTATAATGACAGGGTTTTGGGTGACGACATGGTTAGCCATAGTAATTTTGGCACTTTATCCTATTTTGGTAGAAAAAATAGCATCAGTAACTGGTGAACATGGTAACAGTCTGAGTTCTTTTATGGGTGTTGTTTTTGTTTTTCTTTTCTTTGTTACTTATCGAGTTTATGTTAAGACTCAAAGAATTGAAAGACAGCTAAGGGATTTAGTAATGAAGGTCGGATTGAAAGATATGGAGGTTTAGTGAAGATACTCCAAGTACCTCATACTTTTTTGCCTAGTATTGGCGGGATCGAATTTTATGTGTATCGTTTGGCAAGAGATTTAAACCGTAATGATTATTTATCTAAAATCATTACCTCTGGAGTAAAAGAGAAGAAAACTAAGCTTGAAAATATTGATGTTATTTATTGCAGATCGAAAAATTTGTTGCCACGGAATCCATGGTTATTTAACTTAGAGAAGCATATTTGTAGAGAAAAACCTGATATTGTGCACATACATTCGATCTGGTTTTTAGCTAGCTATCAGGTTTCATTATTGAAAAGGAAATACGGTTTTAAAATTGTTAACACTATTCATGGAGTCGCGCCGGACCAAGCATCTTTGGTTGTAAAAGTATTTTTTAAAATTTTTCATCCCTTTGCGCAATATATTATTAATAACTCTGACAAAATAATTGTCTTGTCTGAGATTGAAAGAAAAAAGTTAGTTGATAATTTTAGAATTAGCAGTGATGTAATTACTGTAATCGGTAATGGTACGGATAAGGTAGATCCCTCTGAGGCTGCTATATCCAAGGTAAAGAAAAAGGCAGGAGAGAAATTTATATTGTTTACTGGACGAATTATTCCTGATAAAAACCCTAATTTGCTTATCGAATCTTTTAACCAAATGGCTGGTAAGATTCCCGAAGTTAATTTAGTATTTGTTGGGCCAGTTGAAGAGGATTATAAAAAAACTCTACTGTTGGTAGTTGCAAGTAGTCTGGCTAAAAGGGTGATTTTTTATGGTTCATTGCATCCGGTAAGTGAAGCGGAGGAGATGGCGGCGTTGTACAAAGCAGCATTAATAAATGTTGCTATAGGTTCGTGGGAAGGACTGCCGACCAGAGTTTTAGAAGCTATGGTTCAATCAACTCCTTCCTTGGTTTATGTTTCTGGCGGAAGTAGGGATGTTGTTAAAAACGGAGTTAACGGTTTTTTAATCGAAAGGTTGGATGCAGAGTTGGTTAAAGAAAAGTTAGAGTTATTTTTTAAGTTATCTAAAGATGAGTTGGTGAGAATAGAAAGGAAAGTATTTTCGTCTGTAAAACCATATCTCTGGAATAGAAAGTTTGAAGAGATTACCAATCTATATAGGAGTATATCGTGAAATTTATATTTAGGTGGAATTTAGTAACTGTATTATTTTTTTTACTGAGCCTATTGATCAGCAGATTAGGCTTTCCATTTTTTCAATACGTGGCTGGTACGGCTATATTGATCACTATAGGTCTTAATGTAAGTTGGTTTATTGAATCAATCACTGGTAAAAGGCTGAAATTTAATATATTTTCGATATTGTCCGTTCTATCGGCTCCTTTAGTCTTAGCTTTTACTCTTTATGCAGGGATATTGTTGAATCATAATAGGGTATCTGAGAATATAATATTGATCTCATCACTGTCGACGCAGGTCCTATGTGCTGTCTTATTGACGGCAACTACTTTCTTGTATAAAAGTAAGACTTTTACAAGTTTTACTTTTAAAGATTTTGTTAAGAATAAATATCTCTTGACTATTATTGGAATAATTTTGGTATTTTTAGGGGTAAATTTTTTACTTTACCCTTACATTCCTGAGGCTGATGGTTATACTTGTATTGCTAAACTGTCCTCTATAGTTAAAAGTGGGATATTGCCAACTAATCTCGCTAGAGTGTTATTTTATGTATTATCGCTAGGCATCCATTATCTAACCGATATCCCGATGTATTGGATATTTAAGATATTTTTTCCACTACTGACAAGTGCTATATTTTTGCCATTTTATTTTATAGGAAAAGAACAATCCTATAATTCACGTTTAAGATACCTCATCACTTTGTTACCTTTTTGTGTACCGGTTGTTGTAATGGAATTACTGTATGCAAGACCGCAATTGATTTTCATTTTGTTTTTTGTTTTATCACTCTATTTAATTGTGGAATTATTTAAGGAAAAAGAAAGGAATTATTATATTCCATTATTGTTGTTTTTTCTTTCTGTTATTGGGATAAAGTGCCATGAATTCTTTATATTCACAACAATAATTTTTTTGGTAGTTTTAATAGTTTATTTTTATCCGCTAATTAGAAAAAAACCGCTAGAATCTGTTTTAATAATTATTTTTATATTAGGTGGGAGTTATCCTTGGGCTAGAGATTTGGGTCTTATACAACAGTTTACAAACTATGGAAGACTATTTGGCAATGTTTTTCACCACTCAGCTTTTAGATGGTGGTTTATTGATTCGTATGTAAATACTGACGGCAATCAGATGGGATGGCCGGGTGTTATGAGCTTATTTTACTATGGTTATAATCTAGGGTTCATTTTGGTGTTAATAATAGTTGCTCTTGTGATGAAAAAAATAAAAATAGATTGGAATTTTAAGATAAAATGGCCTTATTATTTGACATTTGTAATGTTTTTTCTAATAGCAGAGGTTTTCCCTCGGTTTGGACTTGGGTTTCTTCCCGACAGAGCTTGGCTATTTGTGTCCTTGAGCCTTTGCTTAATCTTAATTTTCAACTCTCACAGGGTTAATTTGGAAAGCAAATTATCATACTTTTTATTAATTAGTTTGGTATTAGGTTCTTTTATTCTGAGCTGGTCGGTTACTTATTTAAAAAAAGGCTGGGTTATGCCAGATGAAGTCAAAGCAGCACAATATATTGATGTCAAAACTCCATCAGATTCAGTTATCGTTACACAGCCTGGTAATTTTCCTTTGATTAGTAGTTTTGCTCATAGATTTATGATTACGCCTGATAGTACTTTTTTCACTAAGAAGAGCGACATGATGAGTTTTTTAGAAAAATTACCTCAGGAATTGGATATTAGACAGGAAAAAGAAAAAGAGGTTAAAATATTAGAAGAGATATTGCTTAATGATCTGAGCGCGGTTTTAAATAACTCATCTGACCAAGATATATCAAAGCTTGAATCAGACCTTAGTAGTTATCGTAACGCACTTCAAGAATTGGCGACCACCTCACTGGGTAATTCTAAAACGTTCCCTATATATATTGTATATTCACGTGAAAAGTTTGCTGGCTTGTATGGCATGAGACAATGGTGGAAACAGTCTAATTTTTATGACTCGAAGCTTGATATCTTTGATGGTTTTGAGCTAATCTATCATGATGATGGCATTTATATTTGGAAGTATAAATGAGCAATAAGTTGACAGTATTAATTATTAGATCGAACCCATGCGATCCTGATCCAAGAGTAGAAAAAGAATCGAAAGCATTATCAGGGATCTATAATGTTAGGGTGTTGTGTTGGGACCGCGAGCTTAAGAGTAAAAAAAGGGATATAAAGGATGGTATAGATATTATAAGGTTTGGGCTTAAAGCTCCCTATGGTAATTTATCACTTTTGTTTTATTTATTAATATGGGGAGTTTACGAGTTTTTTTGGTTGCTATTTGCTCGATATGATATTATCCATGCTTGTGATTTTGATACGGTATTACCAGCTTTTTTTGTAAGTAAAATTAGAAGAAAAAAATTAATATATGATGTCTTCGATTTTTATGCCGATGTGCTACCCTTTTCTGAAAGAAGCTTTCCTTATCGTGCTATAAAGTGGTTGGATGTAAAAATAATAAATAATGCCGATGCGGTAATATTAGCTGATGAATCTAGGAAAGAACAAATTTTTCCTGCTAGACCGAATTTACTTGAATTTATATACAACTCACCGCCTGTTATCAAATTGCTTGATAAACGACTTGAACACAATATTAAGAAGGATGGGATTGAGTTATTTTATGCTGGGATTTTATCTTGTACTCGAGGTTTGGATATGTTTATTAAAGTTGTTTCTGGATTTAAGGGAAAAATCAAATTAAAGATTGCAGGATTTGGCGAAGAAGCAAATCGAATTTCTAATCTAGCACACAGTAATAGAAACGTATCTTTTATTGGTAAAATTACTTACAATAAGGTGATTGATAATAGTCTGAAGTCAGATCTTCTTTTTGCAACATATGACCCAAAGATAAGAAATCATAAATACTCTAGTGCCAATAAGTTGTTTGAGGCTATGATGTGTCACAAGCCTATTATAGTTGCTAAAAATACAGGAATGGATAAGATAGTAGATAAGGAAAATATGGGATTTATCTGGAATTATGGAAATTATCAAGAATTAAAGAGTATCTTAGAATTAATTTTATTGAATAAAAAAGTTTTAGTTAGCAAGGGTTTAAATGCAGGCACGGCGTATGAGAAATACTCTTGGAAAACTATGGAATTAAGGTTGCTAAAATTATATAATAGTATTTTGACAAAGTAAGTATTTGATACCTGATATATAGCCTATAAATAGATAGCCGATGGTTTTGGCCTGGCCTAGCAGTATTAGTTTGAGTGTTCTTAATGGTAGATAATAGAATGACACAAAAAGAATGGTTGTCAACTTTTGAAGTTTATTACCATTATATCTTATAAATAAAAATCTATTTTTTATCAATTGGACCTCTTGGAAACCGGTAGTTTTTTTTGACGTAACAGACCCTTTGTGCTCTATATAGCAACTTGATGTTACATAAGAGTAGTAGCCTTCTTTTTTAGCTCTGGTGCAAAAATCCGTTTCTTCATAATATGCAAAATATTGTTTTTTGAATAGGTTGATTTTATCTATGATGTTTTTACTGATCAACATACAGCAACCCGAGATCATATCTACTTGAGCTATACTGTTTGGTTCTGTTTTGAGGATATGGGTTGATCCGGTATATAGATTAATTTTTGCCCCCGCTGATTGGATGGTTCTTGATCTATAATTCAAAATTGTTGGACCAATGATGTGTACTAAATTGTTTTTGGCTACTTCTAAAGCGAGTTTATAAAAAATATCCTTATCTACTACAGTGTCATTGTTTAATAGCATTATATAATCATAATTATCGTCGATTTTAGATAAAAGCAGGTTGTTGCCTCCAGCAAACCCTAGATTTTCTTCCGAACGGTATATGTGAGTTCTGTGGGATTTAGACTTATTTAATAACTTATGGTATTCTTCTTTATTTGAGCCATTATCTAAAATTTTTATACTAAAGTTGGGGTAATTTGTATCTTCTAGGGATTTTATACATTCTAGAGTATCTTTAGTCCCATTCCAGTTAAGGATTAGAACGGTGATATTAATGATTTTCATTTGGTCTTACTTTCCATACAAATTGAGTTGCTAAAAGAGTTGGAAATAATTTTGTAAATGTATAACCAATCTTGCCAGCAGAATAATTAAGTTCTCCGATGGGAATTATTTCATCGATAATCAAGTCACTGTCTGTAATTAGTTTTTTAGCAGAGCTTCTTGTGTAAAAGTGTAAATGAGTTTCATCTAGAATTCCTGTTTTAGTATAATTGAAGGATCCGAGTAGAAGCTTGGTTCTTATTGAAAGACACGCAATATTTGGCATGGATATTATCATGTATCCATTTTTTTTAATTTTTTTAGAAGCTTTTTTTAAAAAAATACTGGGATTTATTAGGTGTTCCAGAATGTCAGCAATTAAAATAATGTCATATTTTTCTTTTACACCATCAATTGTTTCTTCCACATTTCCTAGGATAGTGTTGTGACAATATTTTCTAGCCTCTTTAATACTGTGTTCATCAATATCCATTCCAACAACGTTACAGTATTTTTTTTCTGATAGGATATGAGATAGATATCCACCTGCACACCCTACGTCTAGTACAATGGAGTTGCTGGGAATTTTATTTAGAATAATACCATGAGTACCATATTTTTTAGGTGATAGATTATATTTCATATTTCCTTTTCAGCTTATCAATAAACATAAAGTAATAGACAAGTAATATATACAGACTCCACATCAGCGACTGTTTTATTCTATTTAATGATTTGTAACCACCACTGTAAAGGGAAGCAATAAAAGCATAGGCTCCAAAAATGGGGAAAAGAAATGGAAATTTAATGCTGAATTTTATATTAGAAGGCCAATCTTTTTTATTATAATTGTATTTTGGTATCTTTTCAAATGGTTCATGGTACATCTTCGCTTGTATTTTTGCCCATTTTACCCATTTAGTTTTAAAGCTCTTCCATGTGAAATTGTTATAGTTTGGCTGGTGGTTAATTTTAAAATTCAGTTTTTTTGTAATGCCCGTGGTTTTAAAATGCTCTTGTGGAAAACCAAGGTATTCTAGTTTGATTTTTCTAAAAAGTATTCCTCGCCAGGGCCAGTTTTTAGTAATTTCTTTTTTACCATCCCATAAAGGCCAGATAAATTCATAGGCATCTGCGCTGGGGTGCTGCATTAATCTGTTGATTTCTCCTTTAAGATTGTCTGATAAAAATTCATCAGCATCAATCCACATGACCCAATCGCCAGTAGCTTGCTCTAGGGCAAATACTCGATGTGGTTCGGCGATACCAATATGCTTTTTTACGAATATCTTATCTGTATATCTTTTTGCAATTTCCAGTGTTTGATCCTTGCATGGCCCATCGTGAACTATAATTATCTCATTAGTGCATTCTTTAATACTTGTAAGACATCTATCAATATATTTTTCTTCATTGAAGACGACTAGACAGGCCGTGAGGCTATTTTTATTTTTTTTCATAATAATTATCTTGTAACCTTATTAACTTATTCTGGATGAATCGTAGGGGTTTTTTTGATGGCTTATCGTATGTATCTAGAAGTCTTGCATTATATTCTTTAGGATACTCTTTAAGCTGTTTTTGAATTTCTAGTTCATATTGGGATGGTTTGTTGTTTGTTAATCCTCCTATGATACCATTTAGTTGATTTGTTATTAACCTCTCGTCAAATGATTTTGATTTAATTCGGGCCTGTTCGGAAAATTCATTATATAAATCCTTGTTTTTTATTAATTTACATATGCAATCTGCTGCTCCTTCTGGGCTGTTAACTACAAAACCATTCTTGTTATTATCAACTAACTCTATTTGGGCATTGTCAAGATAAATTTTTTTCTTACTAAACGGGGTGGAATTAACGATAACAGGTTTTCCGTGGGACATTGCTTCGGCTATAGTACAGCCGAATGTTTCTCCAATAATAGAGCTATGAGTTAATAGGTCAATTGATTCATAAAAAGAATTTATTCTTAACTCATCACTTGTACTGGAAAGAAAATGGTAATATTTCTTAAGAGGCGTATTATTGATTCTATTAACAACTGAACATGGAGCACTCATCACAAGACAGATAAAGTTTAAATTTCTTTTCGCTAGTATCTTAATAGTATCTTCTAATATAGGTGACCATTTTGAAAGGTCAGGGCGCCCAATTTTGCCTAGAACAAATTTCTTTTTGATGTTTAATTCCCTATCTAGATTTTTTTCAGTTTCAGGTTTTATGATTGGATTATATAATACCAAAAAACGAGGATCGTTAGTGAACTCAGGATGCTGAGTCATAAATTTTAAGTAGAGAGTTTTGCTAACAAAAAGGTATCTAGATATCATTGAGTTAATTTCTTTATCGTATCCACCGAACACATTAGTCTGAACTATTTTTACTGAACTATCAAGCTTCTGTATGGTTTTTTTAAATTCCTTGTCTGGTAATCCTGAAGTATGAATATGTAAAATTGATCCTTTTGGTACATAACTATGTAAATTGTTTACAGAATTACCGAGGGTAATTACTTCAATATTATTTTCTTTAAGAAGGTTGATCCTTTCTCCATAATCATCCCGTGCTATTATCTTTACGTTCTTGCCGATCTTTTTTAAGTTTAACGCAAAAATTTGAAGGGTTTTGGCAGTTCCTCCTAAATCAAGAGTATTTGTAAATTCAACAATTGAAGTTTTACTCATTTAATTAAAATAATTATATTTTTCTTTTAGCATTTTAATCATATCATTAATTGATTTGTAATAAACTTTAATAAATTTAAACTTATTTTTTTTAGGTAAGAGAATAGAGCGTGTAAATACAAGGGTGATAATTAATATGTGCTTTATCTTTAATGGTATACTGCCATATTTAAATACAATATAATTTAAGTTTCTTATCTGATAGTAATACTTCCAATCGTCGTGAGTTAATTTTCCATTATATTCATTCAGTCTATTTATTTTAGCTTCGTGGCAGTAATATATTTTCCCGAACTTTAATAGTCTTAAACAATAATCGACGTCATCACAACGTATAAAGAATCTTCTATCGGGGAATCCAATTGATTTAATTGCTCTTGAATTAATAATCATATTCTCGAAAGTCGCAGCTTCAATTTCTTTGCATTTAGCATCTGGTTCTTCTGCAATTGGTTTTAGAAATATATTTTTGAAAGGATTTTGTAAATTAATTTTTTCAGCATCACATACAAACAATGAGCCATCTGGGTTATACCTAGCACAAGCTAATGCTGAAATATCAGTTTTTTTTATCAAAGAGTCAAGACTCTTAAAAGCAGAATCTAGGCAACTTTTAACTGGAGCGACATCATCGTCCATTATCCAGATCCAATCATATTTTTTTTTATAAGCTAATTTGATACCTTCATAAAATCCGCCAGCACCACCTAAGTTTTTTTCTTTTCTAACATATGTTATGTTTGGGAATAATTTAAGTATTTCTTTGTCAGATCCATCAGTGCTTGCGTTGTCTATAACAATTATTTCGTTAATTTTTTTTGTTTGATTAAGTATGGAGCTTAGGCATACTTTAAGCATTCCTTTGCGGTTATAGGTAACGACTACAGCTGCGATACTTCTAATTTTATTTACATTACTATTATTTTTCATATTCTTCCATTAACTTAGAGATCTACCGGCAATAAAACCATCTCTAATTGAATCAGCAATGGCTTCCGTTAAAGACCATTTTGCATAGCGTCCTACAGGATATATGTTCTCTGATTCTAGAACTTGCGTTGCCTCTTCGACCCATTTTGATCCTGGATTCCGCCATGTATAACATACATCAATTAAATTGTAAGAAAGAGCCTCTATGTCTGCAATCCATCCCCATGATTTAAGCTCTTCGGCTATTTGATTGGATAATTTTTCTGCCTCTTCTTTAGAAGGTTTACTTTCGGGTAAATAGGATTTTTCTACATAAATACTAACACGAGTATCATTATATCTTTGTGATAATGGAAGAAAGGTTTTTTCAATATTACTATAGAAGCCGACACGGTGAAAATTGTTCTTGCTTTTGGATATATATAACCAATGATTATTAGGACACTTTTTTGTTTTAATTGCCCCGATATTTATAACCATTGTGCCAGTATATGGATCATTTTTAGAATTCGTTTCTAATTTGGCAAGTTTTAGACTTAAATTTAGAGGTAGGGTAGATATGATGTAATCGTATTCTAGCCTTTCTCCTGTACTTAGTTTTAGTTCCTTAGTTATTGTATCAATATTCTCAACTTTTGTATTGTATTTGACATTACAGTTTTTTGCCATTTTTCGAGCCAAATCATCCATGCCAGTTTTAGGGTAAATGAAATTTGAGTTATATCCGGTAGTGAGTGATTTTCCTTTTGAGCCAGCAATAACAGTATCGATGTCTATAGGTGTTTTAGCTGAATCAGGTGGCGCTATTTTTTTGTATAAACCAGAGGTATAGCTTTCGTGGAAAGGATTGAAAAAAATCTCACTTAACGTGAAACCAAAGTTTTTAATGAAAGAGTCGGCCATTGTTTTAACTTCTAGATTAGAATGTTGTTTAATTTCTTGTAAAACCTTTTCGATAATTTCTTTTTCAAGATATCTTAGATTATTTTGAATTGGAAAAGGGATTATTAAGTCTTGTTCAGCAATGTAAACTGCTGCATTGCGCTGATGTATATCTACAGGTGAAAGATTTGCAATGAATTCTCTAATAGCCTTGTTTTTGCCCCAAATCCAAAGTCCAGCTCCACGTTCGAAACGGTAGGCTTCTTCGTTTTTGGGAGGTTGGTTCATTTTTTCGGCACTATTAGATTTCATGTAGTACGAAGCGCAAACTCCACCAGGATAACTATTCTGTTCAAATATAGGAATATTGTTCCCATAGCCAGCTGCCATGCCTGAGAACCCGGCGCCAATTATATATGTTTTAGGCATTTTTATCCTCCATGATAAATTTTTTTCTGAACTGATAAAGATAAAATATCATAGCCACAGCTATATAGATTTCGCAAACTGAAAAGGCTATGGCGCTTGCTTTAGCTCCGATTTTTGGTGCTAATGCTAAAACCAATATGAAATTAATTAAACCCGCTATAAATAGTATTTTTGTAAATGCTTTATCTTTACCAAGGGGTAGCATAATTTGCACACCCAAAACATTGCTAATGGCAACTGCAAGAGGTATGACAGAAAGAAGCCTTATGAGAATAATAGAATTCGAGTATTGTGTACCTAAAAGAATTTTGATGATTAGTGGTGACCCAATAAAAAGAAAAAGTGAAATAAAGCCACCTAAAAGTGTCATTATTTTAAGAACATATTTAGCTTGTCTAAAGAAGGATTCTTTGGATTCATGTGATAGTTTGGAGAATTTTGGATAGATTGCTTGAGTAATTGGAGAGATTGCTCCTAAAGATGCTTTTACTATTCTTTCAGCTGCTGTATAATATCCTACTATAGCAGGAGAAACAAAAAAACCAAGTATAAAAGGATTACCGGCTGTATATAGGCTTATGGATGCATTTGAGAGAAAAAGCATCCATCCCTCAGATAGCGCCTGTTTAATTAGCCTAAAGCTAGGCAGTGAAAATTTTATATCAAAAAGCTTGATACTTTTTATGAAAGCGATTATTCCATTAAAAATTTGTCCTCCAGAAAGAATGGCTAAATATAGTAAGATATCAGTCTTGTTGTGTATTAGCATGAAAATAGAAATTGTCATCGCTAATTTAGTTAATAAATTAGCGATTGCTAAGAAGCTCATTTTCTCCATTCCTTGATATAGCCATTG
Source organism: uncultured Candidatus Saccharibacteria bacterium (assembly GCA_964482785.1). GTDB lineage: Bacteria > Patescibacteriota > UBA1384 > VFKW01 > VFKW01 > CAYZYR01. Next base: position 21,446 of record CAYZYR010000003.1, read on the forward strand.
AGGAAAGATAATATTTCCGATTATACCTATATAGGCTACCATAACTAAATTGAAAACAGGCTTTATTTTATTCACGTTTTGGCCCAATATAATTAAAATTGTTAGTCCTATTATAAAAATTATCATTTTAGAAATAATTGTTTTAGAAAATATCTGGTTTATCTTTGCTTGGTTTTTCTGATTAATAGAAATCTCTCTAGTTGAAGACATTGAAAAGCCATAATCAACAAATATAGTAAAATAGCTAATTAATCCTGTCACGAATCCTATCAAACCATATCCTGCTGGGCTAAGTGCTCTGACTACATAAGGAATTGTAATTAATGGTAAAAATAATTCAGCAAATTGGATGGCATATAGAGCAGCAGCATTTTTTGCGACCGAGCTGCGTGATAACTCGAAGATGCTAGGGATATAATTGCTAATATAATAATAGGTTTTTTTTATCATTTATTTATGATTTCCATGATTTTTTTGGCAGCTTGTCCATTACCAAATGGGTTGTCCCATAAATCTTTTTTTTCTAACATTTCTTTGGTGTAATTTATAATTTTAGGTTTATTATTACCAGCAAGTTTACTCGCACCAATCTCGATAGTTTCAGGTCTTTCGGTGTTCTCTCTGAGAGTAATGCTTGGAATTTTTAGAATACAAGCCTCTTCCTGTATTCCTCCAGAATCCGTTAAAATAAGTCTTGCGTTTGATTCCAGCTGAAGCATTTCTAAAAAGCCTACCGGGGCAATTTCGCGTGTTCCGGAAGGCAGTTTGAGGCCAAAGGTCTCTATTTGTTTCTTAGTCCTGGGATGAATAGGGAAAATTATTTCAAGTTTATATTTCTGATAGATAATTTCTAGTGCGTTTAAAATGTTTTTTAAATTTTCTTTATTATCGACATTTGAGGGGCGATGCATTGTCAGTAAGAAGTATTTCTTGGGCTCTATGCTGAAATTTTTTAAAACATTAACTTTCTTTTTGGCAATCTCAAGATTCTGATAAACTGCATCTACAATGGTATTGCCTACGATATAAATCTTTTCTTTAGCAATTTCCTCTGATTCTAAGATTTTAGCTGATTTTTCAGTAGGTGGGAAAAGGTAGTCGGAGATATGATCAGTTATGATACGGTTAGTTTCTTCTGGCATAGTGCGATCGTATGATCTTAATCCAGCTTCAATGTGTGCAATTTTTATTTCAATTTTAGAAGCGGTGATAGCAGTAGCCATAACTGTATTTGTGTCACCTTGAACTAAAATAATATCTGGTTTTTCTTTAAGTAATATTGGTTCTATTCGACTTAAGATTTTCGCTGTCTGCTCAGCATGTGAACCAGAGCCAATCTCTAAATTGTATTTAGGTTTCGGAAGCTCTAGTTCCTCGAAAAAGATTTGGTCCATTTGTTTGGAGTAATGTTGGTTTGAGTGGATTATAAAATAGTTATAATTGTTTTTTTGACACTCTCTTATAATTGAACTCATTTTGACAATTTCCGGACGAGTTCCTAAAACAATGGCAAATTTCATATAACTCCCTGATGAGCTGATTGTATCATTCTTTGTTATAAGGGTAAAGTTTAATACCTAATATCTCCACGGCCGATGGAGTAGTAATTGATACCGTGAGGTTTGATATGTTTTGGATGGTGGATATTGCGGCCGTCAAAAATATGGGGTTCTCTCATAAATTCTTTGATTTTTTGGAAATCGACTTCTTTAAAGTGGTTCCATTCGGTTAAAATCAAAAGGGCGAAAGAGTCAATGAGGGCTTCATATGGATCTTGAGTGAAGATTACTTCTTGATCTTCAGGGAAATGGGCTTGAGCTAGCGGCGCGGAAATGGGATCGAAAGCTTTTATTTTGGCGTTCCTCTCTCTTAATTTTTTCATAATGACAAGAGAAGGGGCTTCGCGTATATCGTCAGTGTCAGGTTTGAAACTGAGGCCCCAGATAGAGATGGTTTTTCCGTCGAGCTCGGGGTGGATTTGAAGAAGCTTGTCTAATAAGATTGATTTTTGGGTATCGTTGACTTCTTCGACAGCGCGTAGAAGTCTGAAATCGTGGTCGAAATCTTTGCCGGTTTGAATGAGGGCGCGGACGTCTTTGGGGAAACATGATCCGCCGTATCCTATTCCGGCGTTGAGGAAATGTCGGCCGATACGTTTGTCGAAGCCGATGCCGTCGGCGACTTCGTTTATGTCGGCGCCGACTTTTTCGCAGAAATTGGCGATCTCATTAATGAAAGAAATTTTGGTGGCCAAAAATGAATTAGCGGCGTATTTTATAACTTCGGCGGAGTGTAGGTCGGTGAGCATTAGGTGGTAGCCTTGATCAGTGATTGGCTTGTAAAGGTCTTTCATGATAAGGGCGGATTTTTCGTCGTTGGTACCGACGACAATGCGATCGGGTTGCATGAAATCTTTGATGGCATTGCCTTCTCGAAGGAATTCGGGATTAGATACGATTGAGTATTCAAATGGTATTTCTTGATTGTCAGCAATTAGTTGTTTGACGAGGTCTCCGGTGCCGACTGGAACGGTGGATTTGGTGACGATTATTTTGTAGCCGTTGCCATGTTTACCAATAGTTTTGGCGACTGCTTTGACAGCAGAAAGGTCGGCGCGATGGTCGGCTTCGGGGTCAGGAGGAGTACCGACGGCAGAGAAAATGACGGTACTTTTTTTGATGGCCGAGTCAATGTCGGTGGTGAAGCTAAGGCGTTTTTCCTTGTAATTTTTCTCGACTAATTGTTTGAGGCCTGGTTCGTAGATCGGTAGAATGCCTTTTTTGAGGTTTTCGATCTTGGCTTGGTCGTTGTCTACGCAGATGACTTCGTGGCCGATCTCAGCAAAGCATGCGCCTGCGACCAAGCCAACGTAACCGGTTCCAATGACAGAGATTTTCATAGCGCTCCTTAACTGAACTAATGTTAACCTGTGTGATATAAAAATATCGAGCTTGTCGAATGTTTTTATTAAAGCATATTTTGTTAAATTATAAAATGGAGATTGATTTCCAATTTAAAACAAATGACAAATTTGAAAGTTTAGAGAAAAGGATTATGTAGTTGGACCTCGGATATTGAATTTTATTCGTTTCCGGGATGATGACGGAGAGGATGGGGATGACGGCAAAGAGATCTTTCGCTTCGCTCAGGATGATAAGCAGGAGAGGGCGGGGGTTGCGGGAAATGGTTTTTTAGTTTATAGATTGGGCATGGGTAGAGAATCTATAAATGAAAAAGAAGAGAACAAAGCTTGGTCTAGGAGTGTGGTCCATTTGGGGTTGAGTGTTGGCATAGGATATCTGATGGGTCTTATTCTTTGGGCGAGTTTGTTTAGAGAAAATTTACAAGAGATTGTGCTTTTTAATCATTTCCCGAAATCGTTGGGACTGCTATTGATTGTAAATGTTATTTTGGCGGCGGTTTATATTTTTTGGTTTAATAGGAATTTAAAAGGTTTAGGTTATAAAAATATTGTTGGAATTTTTATTGGGTTGGGGCTGGCGGTTGTGTTGGGAACTATTATCAGATGGAATGTCTGGCCGATTCTGTTTGGTGCGGTTTGGTCTTTGACGGCGGTTTGTGTATTGGTAAATATTTTGAGTGATAAGACGATTGATAGGTTAGATAAGTTTGTTCGTTATTATCGTTTGATTGGATGGCTGATATTTGGAGCGGGGGTTTTCTATGTGTTGGCGGGGCTGTCTTTGCATTATAATTTTCGTACGAGCGCTTTTGATTTGGGAATATATGATCAGACGCTTTGGATGATGAGCAAAAAGGCTTCTCTTGGTAATACTTTGAATGGATTTGGAAGCGCTTTTGGGGCTCATTTCCAACCGATATTATTTTTGCTGGCGCCGTTTTATTGGCTATTTGGCCGGGCAGAGACATTGATTTTTGTTGAGATTATAGTTAATGTTTTGGCTGCGCTTGCGGTTTGGAGGATCAGTAGCCGGCATTTTTCTAACAGTCTTTTGTGTTTTTCGATGGTTTTCGCTTATTTGTTTTTTGTGGGGACACAAAAGGCTTTGGCTTATCCTTTTCATCCGTCGTCGTTTATCGCGCCTTTGATGTTGTTTGCTTTTGACTATTTTGAGCAGAGAAAATGGCTGTGGCATGGATTGTTTATGGGTTTGGTGATGGCGACAAAGGAAAATTCGGGTTTGTATGTGGCTTGTTTCGGGTTTTTTATTTTGGTCAGCCAAAAAAAGTATTGGAAATTGGCGTTGTTTTACATGACGGCGGGATTGGTGTGGATGTGGTCAGTAGTGAATTTGATAATGTCGAAAATCAACAGCGTGAAATATAATTTTTTTACTTTTGAGGAGATCGGGGCGGACTCGGGAGAATTTGTTAAAACTTTTCTGTCAAATCCTCTTTATGTGTTCAAGGTGATGTTTGGAAATTCGGCGAAACTTTGGACTATTTTTAGTTATCTGGCAGGGGGCGGGTTTTTGATGATTTTTACGCCTTATGTTTTTTTGATGCTGCCGAATTTTGTGGAAAAAATGCTTTCTTCTCGACCGGAAATGTGGGGAACCACTTTTCATTATGGCGGTCCGATGGCGTTTGGTTTCATCATTTCTTTGATTTTCGGGATTGAGAGATTGGCTGGTTTGTTGGAAGATAGGAAACTGTGGAGCAAGCAGAAGATTTTAGCCGGGGCGGCTTTGTTTATTGTTTTGTGCACAAGTATTTTGATTGTGAACCAGCAAACTTTAGTGTCGGGATATTTGCGGGGGTTGATTAAAAATGAGATTAATGCGGGGTCTGCGGTGGATTTGAGGGAAAAAATTTGTGATTATGCGAAAGTGTCGGCTCAGGGACCGATAGTACCGCATTTTTCCGGGCGGGAATTTATTTATGATTTTCCGAATGTTAGAGATGCAGAATACGTGATTTTAGATCCTTTACTAGATGCTTGGCCGGTTGGGCAGCAGTATGTTTTGGATGCCATTGAGAGTTATAAAAATAGCCCTCAATGGCAGGTATATTATCAGAAAGATGATTTTTGGGTTTTTAGAAGAGCAGTAATTGTTGGGAATGAGAGAGGTAAATGAATTTTTGAAAAAGTATTTTTTAGTTTTTGCAAATTATTTGCCAGGTTTTGTCGGTACTGCCGTCGTCGATGAAATACAAAAAACTGTTGGGGCTAATGGTTTGGGCGACGATAAGGCTGTCGATTTCTTTTTTGAGTACTTTAAAAGTATTTGGAAGTGATTTTTCCTTGTTTTTGCAGGGAATAATGAGAGTTAAAAGAGGTTTTTTTATTTTCATGATTTGATCATATGGCGCCTTATTATTTAATTTTTTTTCAATAAGGTTTGTTTTTGGGTTTGCTTTTTGCGCTTAGGGATGGTATTTAGGATTATATGAAGATGACGAAGAAATTTATTAGAGAAAAATTTTTTAATTTTGAGACAGGGTTTTTGTTTTTGGCTTCGGTTTTGGCGTATTTATTGAGTTTGATTGGCTATCTGGCATTGCGAAAAATTGGAGTTGAACAGGTTTTGATCGAGAATGTCTGGTCTTTTAAGGGGACGTTGTTTTTGGGTTTTAATGTTTTACTAATGCTTTTAGTAATTTTGTTCTCAGCAGTTAAAAAATCGAAGGAAGAGTTTGTTATTTTTTTTCGAAGGCTGGTTTTAATTTTACTTTTGAGTTTGTTTATTCCGGAAATTATAAAGTTGTTTAATTTTGAGGGTTATTTTAGCTTTTTGGGTAATATTTTTCGGGGTTGGTGGATAGTTAATCTGTGGGTTTTTGTTTTTGGTTGGGCGCGGATAATTGATTTTTATTTTGATTTGGAGAAATTTAAACCTAAAAATGTCAAGTGGTGGCTTTGGGGATTTGCTGTTTTTTATGTTGGATTTTTTGTTGCTCACGGGATTTATTTGCATAAGGAATTTGGTACGGTGGGATGTGATTTTGGGATTTATGATCAGAGCTTATGGCAGATGGCGTACAATGGCTCATTTTTGAATACGGTGAATGAATTTAATCATACTTTTGGGGCGCACATGTCTCCTATTTTGGTAGTTTTGGCGCCGTTTTATTGGTTGTGGAATGATGCAAAGATGCTGTTGGTTTTGGAGGTTTTGATCGTAGCGCTGGGAGCTTGGCCGGCTTTTAGGATTGCTAAGAGAAATACAGGGAATGATTTTTTTGCTATGAGCGTGGTGGTAATGTATCTGCTTTTTGTGGGAAATAGGGGGGCGTTGTCATTTCCGTTTCATCCGCAGACATTGATTGCACCTCTGGCGCTCGCCGCTTTTGATTTTTTTGAGCAGAAGAAATGGCTGTGGCATGGTGTTTTTATGATTTTGTTGATGTCGGCGAAAGAGAATGCGAGCAATTTGGTGGTGATGTTTGGGGTGATAATTTTGTTGACGAGGAGGGAGTATTGGAAGCTGGGCTGGATTTATATTTTATCAGGGGTGACTTGGTTGGGAGTGGCGACGAAATATTTGGTACCGGGTTTTAACGGAGATAATTATGGATTTTTTTATTATCAGGCTTTGGGAGAGAACCAAATTGAGGGGATGCGGACGTTGTTGCAAAATCCGCTTTATGTGTTCAGGGTGATGTTTGACAATCCAATCAAGGTAGAGACATTATTGTCAGTTTTGGCAAGCGGGGGATTTTTGATGTTTTTGAGTCCATATGTTTTATTTTTGATGCCCGGCTTAATCGAACAGTTAACGTCTTCTCGGTCGGCGATGTGGGTGAATTTTGTGTATTATAGTTCTTCGTTGGCTTTTGGTTTAGTGGTAGCGGTGATATTTGGGGTTAAGAGATTGGCTGAAAGAGTGGAACGGAAGAGATTGTATGCTTTTTGTGGATTAATGTTGTTAGGATTATCTCTTGGTTTGGCTATTAGCTATCAGTTTATTACGGCAGCGCGCGAGGGGAAATTGATCAGATATGAATTTAAGGAAGAGTTTGCGGGGGCGAAGGAGATTATTGGTGATAAATCGGATGTTGCAACACAGAGTAATCTGGTGCCACAGATTTCTCATCGGAATAAGATTTATCGTTATCCGACGGTTAAAGATGCGAAATATATTTTGTTAGATGTGAATTTGGAACCTTGGCCTTTGAGCGAAGGTGGATATAAGAATAGGTTGGAAGGTTTACTGAAGTCTGGTGATTGGGGATTGGTTTATTCTAAGGCGGGAGTGGTTTTGTTTGAGCGCGGGGTAAATGATAAAGTTGAAGTCTCGGGGATGGTGAGAGAGTTTTTGGAAAAATAAAGGATATTGACATGATGATGAAGGCATGATATTTTTTAAATAATAAATTTGCTAACCCCCCCCCGTCTCAATGAAATGATCCGGGGGTTTTTAAATACTTAAAAAAAGTTATAATCAAAGTATGAACAGAGCTTTGATCGTTATAGATGGCAGTAATTTTTTTCATGGCGTAAAGGCTACTGCAAGGAATATACATTTAACAGATTTTGACTATAGAGTCTTTTGCGGTTTATTTTCAGAGGATGAATTTAAAGATATTTGTTATTATGTTGGCCAAGTTAAACGGGAGAAGGGCAATAGGAAATCTGAATTGTTGCATTCGAACCAGCAAAAACTTTTTTATAATTTAAAAAAGCAAGGCATACGAATTAAAAAAGGTGTTTTGTTAAAAATCGGATCTATTTATCATGAAAAAGGTGTGGATGCGATGATGGCTTTAGATATTTTAAAAGGAGCTTTGTTGAAAGAATATGATAAAGTTTATATTGTGTCTTTAGATACGGATTTGCTTCCGGCTGTAGGAGATGCAATGGAAAATGGGAAAATGATTGTTTATGTTGGTTTTGATAGGAGATTAAGTAAGGCAATGTCAAAAAATTGTAGTTATACTTTTTCTGTCGGTGAAAAGTTGTTGACTAGTTGCGGGACAATGAGGAGTGTAAAATGAGAATTGGGATTGATGCGAGATTTTATAGAAAAGAGACCGGAGGGTTCGGGCGCTATACTAGAGGGCTTTTGACTGAGTTAGCAAAGATTGATAAAAAAAATGAATATGTTTTATTTATGACCGGCAAGGATGTTAAAGAATATGAGGATTTGGGTGAGAGATTTAAGGTTGTAAAAACGGATATTGTTCATTATTCGGTTGAGGAGCAGAAAAGTTTTGGCAGACTTGTTGATAGTTGTAAGCTTGATCTAATCCATTATTTGAGTTTTAATCATCCGATTTTTTGTCGGACGCCTTTTGTGGTGACGATTCATGATCTGACGATGACTTTGTTTCCAGTGGGGCGAAAGCAGAAAAATCCGATTAGAAAATGGGCTTATAACTACATTATGAAGCGGGCGGCACAGAAATCGCGAAAAGTGTTGGTACCGAGTATGGTCAGTAAAAACGATGTGGTGTCGATGTTGGGGGCGGATCGGGATAAAGTAGTGGTGACTTACGAAGGTGTTGATGATACTTATGCATGGAAAACTAATGAAAAAATAAGAAAAGAGATAAAAGAACAATATGGGATTAAAAAACCATACCTGCTTTTTGTGAGTCAATTGAGACCTCATAAAGGTGTGATTCCTTTGGTTGGGGCTTATGAGATCTTGCGAAAGAAATATGAGGATGATGTGGAATTGGTTTTAGCTGGGAAGATCAATCAAGATTTTCCGGAGATTGTGGAGGCGATTGAGAAGACGCGGTCTAGCGTGGGCGGAGTGATTACTCCTGGGTTTGTGGCAGAAGAAGACTTGCCGGCTTTGTATGCGGCAGCGGAAATATTTGTTTTTCCATCGTGGTATGAGGGATTTGGAATACCGCCGCTGGAGGCAATGGCGGCTGGGACACCGGTAGCGTCTTCGAATGCTTCCTGTATGCCGGAGATTTTACAGGACGCGGCGGTTTATTTTGACCCGAAAGATCGGCACGATATTGCGCGGGTGGCGGATGGGCTTTTAAATGATAAGAATAGGCAGGCGGAATTGGTAGCTTTGGGACGCGAGCAGTTAAAGAAGTTTTCATGGAGAAAAATGGCGGAAGAGACATTGGCGGTTTATGAAGGACGGGACTTGCCGAGCGAGGATGTTTAGGATAGACGGTAGAAATAATATATATCAGGCGCTAGGAATTTTTTATTAATTTGAAATAAACGATGTGATTTTGTTAATTGGTAAGTATTTTGTTTTTTATGATAGTAAAAACCCGGTCTATGAGAGTCGGGTTTTTTGGTTATGTATGATGCTAGTGTCCGAAAGGGGTATGAAAAAAGGCTCGGTGCGTGTTGGCGCAGAGCCTTTTGGCGGTCTGATCGATTTCTAACTCTGGTTGTTGGATTGGCTAGGATTAGATTGTTTTGCAGTTAGCGAAGAATAAGTTTAGCAACCTTTCGAATGCACTGCCTTTGCCTCCTCTTTATCGAAGAGGTTGGGGAATATACCCTTGGCGGAGATGCGAGCGGCTTCTAGCTGTCGGTTGATCTTGACAGCTTGTTGTTCCAGTCTTTTCACATCAGGTTCGGAGTAGACATTCCATGTATACGGATTGTCTTTGCCGATTATTTCCCAACGAAGGAAATATCCTTTTGCCTCGAAGGCGCGGAGCTGTGCTTCAAAGTCATCCATTCCGGCAATCAGAGCTTGGAATGTCTGGCCTTGGTTTTCTTCGTAGAATTGCTCAAGTTCAGGGATGGGTGCGTGTCCACTGATGATTATCTCAAAGGATTCACCACGGCTGTCGCAACGAGGATTGAAACCACCGATTTCATCTAGTAGCTCGGCTCGGTAGAGAGTGCCGGTGCTTCGGGTTATAGCCCATACTTTTCTCTCCTGCCATCGAACCCGATAAAGGCCAGATCTTGTCCTTCGGCAAACCGAAGGGCTTTATCGATGTTGGTGCCGGGTATCTTGAGGTCGGTTGAATACGGCATTATCCATTTTGGATTGCCATGCTTCTTGGCCTCTTCGATTCCATAATTGATGGCTTGGGTTGAGCCAATGTTCTGTCCCCTCGTGTACCTCTATGCCGTATGCAGTGGGAATGTTGGAGATAGTATGGGTTATGATGACTAAATTGTCAATATGGATATTCAAATATTTATTTGACAGATAAGGTATATTTTGGTAAATTATAGGAGAAAGAAGAACTAAATAGCCTTCACTAGAGGGTGAGAGTCAGACGAGGGGCCTGATAATATTTCTTTAAAGAAAAAAGCTTCGCTGGATTCTTCGGCTGACGCCTCAGAATGATATGGCGAGCAATAAAAGACCCGCAGATTTGAGAATAAATTTACGGCGGGCAAGAAGGGAGTGCTTATGCCAGAGTGGCTAACACCTATACGCTTGGCAATCGGTGCCGGCATAATTACCATCTTGTATGGTATTTATCTTATCCGTTGGGTTTTATTGCAGCCGGTTGGAAACAAGAAAATGCAAGATATTGCTAAGGCTATCCAGGAAGGCGCTTCAGCATATCTAAATCGTCAATATCGCGTAGTGGCGATCATTGCGATTGTTTTATTTTTTGTTCTCGGTTTTATCAAAGATCTCGGCTGGACGACAGCTTGGGGTTTTGCGGTGGGGGCAATCTTATCTGCGGTGGCTGGGTATATCGGTATGAATATTGCGGTTCGCGCTAATGTCAGAACGGCGGAAAAAGCTAAAGACGGCTTGAATAGCGCTTTGACTTTGGCTTTTCGCGGCGGGGCTGTAACAGGTTTATTGGTAGCAGGTTTGGCACTTATTGGAGTGGCTGTTTTCTATGCAATTACTAAAAATGTTAACAGTTTGATCGGTTTGGCTTTTGGTTCGTCGTTGATCTCTATTTTTGCGAGATTGGGCGGGGGAATTTTTACAAAAGCGGCTGATGTGGGGGCTGATCTGGTTGGTAAGGTTGAAGCTGGTATTCCGGAAGACGACCCAAGAAATCCGGCTGTTATTGCTGATAATGTAGGTGATAATGTTGGCGATGATGCTGGGATGGCAGCTGATTTATTTGAAACTTATGTTGTGACTGCGATCGCGGCGATGTTGCTTGGTCATTTGGTTTTCAAAGGCAATGAGAATGCTATTTTATATCCGTTGGCTCTTGGCGGAGTTTCTGTTATTGCTTCTGTCATAGGTACATTCTTCGTCAAAATGGGCAAGAATAATAATATCATGTGGGCACTTTATAAGGGTTTGATCGTAGCTGCTGTCTTGGCGATCGCTGCGTTCTGGCCTATTACTAATTGGATGATGTCTGACCTTGAAGGTACATCGGCTATGGATCTTTTCCTTTCGGCTTTGGTTGGTGTTGGTGTAACTGCTGCTATGGTATTGATTACTGAATACTACACTTCAACAAAATATGCTCCGGTTAAAAAGATTGCTGAAGCATCTGTAACGGGTCATGGGACTAATATTATTTCTGGTTTGGCATTATCAATGAGATCAACTTTCTGGCCTGTTATTGTGATCGCGGCTGGGGTTATGATCTCTTATGATTTGGCTGGTTTATATGGGGTTGCTATTGCGGCATTCGCGATGCTTTCAATGGCTGGGATTATTGTAGCGATCGATGCTTATGGTCCCATTACAGATAATGCCGGCGGTATTGCGGAAATGGCTGAAATGGACAAAAAGGTTCGCGATGTGACTGATCCATTGGATGCGGTTGGAAATACGACTAAAGCGGTTACAAAAGGTTATGCGATTGCTTCGGCTGGTTTGGCGGCGATTGTATTGTTTACTTCATATACTCAAGAAATTGCGAATTTGGGTAAGACTATTAATTTCTCACTTGAGGATCCTAAGGTTTTGGTTGGCTTATTTATCGGCGGACTTTTGCCTTATTTCTTTGGTGCTTTGTCTATGGAAGCTGTCGGCAAGGCGGCTGGCGCTGTTGTTCAGGAAGTGAGACGTCAATTTAAAGAAAGAAAAGGTATTATGGAAGGTAAGACTAAGCCTGATTATTCTCGATGTGTGGCAATCGTAACGGCAGCGGCTCAAAAAGAAATGGTTATTCCGGCACTTCTTCCTATTGTTGCTCCATTTGTAGTTGGCTTTGGTCTTGGGGCTGAAGCTTTGGGCGGTTTGCTTGTCGGTTCTATTTTGACTGGTTTGTTTGTGGCTGTTTCTATGACAACTGGAGGAGCAGCTTGGGATAATGCTAAGAAATATATTGAAGAGGGCAATCATGGCGGCAAGGGTTCAGAAGCTCATAAAGCGGCTGTAACCGGCGACACAGTCGGCGATCCTTATAAAGACACTGCTGGCCCTGCTATCAATCCAATGATTAAGGTTCTAAATATCGTTGCATTATTAATTGTTAAATTTATTGTGAAACGTTAGTTTAAGACTCGTTTGAGTCTTGGGAGAGTTGTAAGGGGCCAGGGGGTTTATTCTGAGGTTACTCCATAGGTCCCTTGCAAATTTCTGTCTCGACATGACTTTTCAAGGAGTGTTAAATTGTTCTTCCTTTTTCTCAGAAGCACCTTTGGCATAATATGCAAGGCTTTGCCGATTATGTACTGATGTCAAAGATATTTCCAGTATTCCATTATTCCATCCGAATAAAATTCGGGTGGTCGGGCCTCTTTGGAAGCGGAAGATCAATTTTCTTTCCTTGAAAAGATATTATTATAAGCTGAGGTGAAAGATGTCGCAGAAGAATAATTTTAAAGAAATTGAATTTGTACTAGATAGGTTTGAGGGAGCCAAAGCTGTACTAAAATATGAGGATCAGGAGCTTGTTGTGGCTAAGAAATTTCTTGATCGGGACGTAAAAGAGGGTGATGTTTTAATCTCAGAACTGATGACGGAGAAGAGATTGACTAAGAGACGAGAAAATGTGGCGAGAGCGATATTGGAGGAGATACTTAAGGGGGAGTAGGGCTGTCTGCTAAACATTGATTTAAAATGAATCTGTATTTATATAAGAAATAAGATCTCAAAAGGTAAATAATGTAAAAACTCCCGTCGCGCTTTACATGCAACGGGAGTTTTTCATCTTACTAGGATTGTTCGTCTATGGCTTTGATCGCCGCCTTTGCTTTCTCCCGTTCGTTTTCGCGTAATTCTTCGAGGCGCTGAATCAAGGTTTTCCCTTTGGGTATCTTGTAGATTGTGATACTATACGAACAAGCATCCCGCTTGTTCTTAGTCCTGGTTTACAGTCTAATTTCTTGTTTGACTGTAAACTCAGATTGTAAGAAATTATATACGAAATATCCTTGGCTTTATCAAGGGGTAAATAGTATAGAATTCATCCGAAATTTGTTAAGTAGGTATTGGGCGGCCAAGGATCTAGTCATATGCTTGGAACTATGATTTTCCGGTGGAAGTGAGGAAATATCAATAATGTTTAGTGGCGGTCTTAGCGGCCACAACGAGCTCTATCGGAAATGGCGGAACTCGTTTTTTTAATATTGTGTGTATTGACTTTCATATTAATAATTTTTTTGTACTTTGCAAGGGTTAAAGTGGTCATTTAGCAGTTTAGAATATAAGAATTGACTGAAGGTTAAACTAGTTATCTATATAAAGCTGATATATGTTAGACTGGGGGCAATATTAAAAGTTTTTTCTTTTTTGACTTAAAGGGGATTTGGGGTAAAATAAAGCTAATCAATTAACTCGCCGAAGGAGTCAAATGGCGAAAAGAAAACTTTTTTTGGGAAAAGGCCTATTTAAGGTTATAGGCAAATTGTTTAATGTAAAATATTTATTTGGTAAAAAGCTGAACAGACGGAGGCTTTTTAAACAGGTCTATTTGGCTGGAATTTTGGTATTGTTTGTTTTGGCGGTTTATGGAATTTATATCGCGAGCTATGCGGATAAGGTTTATCCGAATGTTTGTGTAGCAGGAATGGAAGTATCGGGAATGGATAAAAAAGAATTGGAGAAGGCGTTATCTGACAGGTATATTAAGGCGAGCAAATCGATATTTATTTATCAGTATAAGGATAAGAAGTGGGAAATGTCTCCAGATGACATTAAATTGGCCTATGATGTGGATAAAACGGTGAGTGTGGTTTTATCCAAGGGGAGAGAGAAAGATGCTAGCAGGCGATTGTGGAGCCGGCTGGGGGCAATATTTAGTAATACTGAGGTTAAATCTGTTTATAGTTATGATGAAAAGTTATTGGGGGATTTTGTAGAAAAGGTATCGAGCGATATTGATACTCCGGAGAAGGATGCAACTGGTGTGATTAAAAATAATAATGTGACTTTTGTCCAGGAGAGAAATGGATTAAGAGTACAACAGGATAGATTGATTTTGGCGATAAAAAATGGGATTGATAAAATAGATAACAGGCTGGTAAATATTCCGGTGGCGGTATCATATCCGAAGGTGACTCTGGGCGATACCGAGAATGCTCGACAACAGGTTTTGACGATGTTGAAGGCGGATTTGAACCTTAAATGGCAAAAGGGCTCATGGAGAGTGGCTTCAGATATTTTTGAGTTGTGGATTAAATTTAAGGCTGATAATGACGGGAAGGAACATTATCAATTGGCGGCTTATGTTGACAATGAGGAAGTGAAATCGTATTTAAAAAAGATTTCAAAAGAGATTGATGGGGCGCCGAAAAACGCGAAATTGACTATTACGGATGGAGTGGTGAGTGTGGTTGAACCGAGTAAAGAGGGTTATGTATTTGACCAAGAGGCTAGTGTTAAGCCGATAACAGAATCTATTACAGCTGGTATTAAAACAGACGTTGAACTGGCGGTTAAAACGGTGCAACCTGATGTAAGAGGCGATAATATTGAAAGCTTAGGGATCAGGGAAATTGTGGGGATCGGTGAAACGAATTTTAAGGGATCTACTGCGTCTCGAGTACAAAATATTGCTAATGGGACGAGGATTGTAAGTGGGACATTGATTAAGCCGGGAGAGGAATTTTCGGCGGTGAAGTCTATTGGAAATGTTGATGCTTCGACCGGGTTTGTTTTGGGTTTGGTAATCAAGGGAGCGGAGACGGTACCGGAATACGGCGGAGGGCTGTGCCAAGTTTCGTCGACTTTGTATCGAGCGGCTTTGAATACGGGTTTGAAGATAACAGAGAGGAAAAATCATGCTTACAGGGTGGGTTACTACGAGACAGACGGAGATGGGAAGAAGATCGGATCTGGGCTTGATTCGACTATTTATGGTCCGCATCCTGATTTGAGATTTGTTAATGATACGGGAAATTGGATATTGATCATGGGGAAGATCGTTAAGACTAAATTGACATTTGAGTTTTGGGGGACGAAGGATGGTCGAGTGGCTACCATTGAGGGGCCGTTTATTTCGAATGAGAAACCGGCGCCACCGGCGGAATATATTAATACTGATACTTTGTATGCGGGACAAAAGAAGCAGTTGGAGAGCTCGCATCCAGGGGCGACTTCGGTGGTGAATTATAAAGTTGTGAAGAATGGCCAAGAGATTATAAAGCAAACATTTAAGAGTGTTTACAAACCTTGGGGAGCGAAATATCTGGTGGGGACA
Organism: uncultured Candidatus Saccharibacteria bacterium; assembly: GCA_964482785.1. GTDB lineage: Bacteria > Patescibacteriota > UBA1384 > VFKW01 > VFKW01 > CAYZYR01. The sequence continues at coordinate 36,887 of CAYZYR010000003.1, forward strand.
AAGCCTTTGCCTGAAGGCGCGACGACACCTCCGTCAGAGTAAACTGGCAAGAATTGACAAGTAAGAATTAAGGGGGAAAAATTAAAATTTATGGATCTGCGATGTTGAATTTTCTGGCTGGTGAAAAAAATATGCTATGATAATAGCGAAAGGAGAAACATGAGTAAAGAAGATCAAATTTTGGCAAAACTCGATGAGATTTTAGAGTATTTGCATAGTCGTAAACCTGAGGTTGATGAGAAATTGAATATGGCAGTGCAGTGTGTGTGCGATCCAAAGGACAAAGAATAAGATAAGTGTTATTAAGGGTACTGAAAAATAAATATAATGGCTTGGTTCTATGCTAGGCCATTATATTTATTTAATGAAAAGAGTCGGCGAGGATGCCGACTCTTGTATAGATTTAAAGGGGCGGGGATTAGTAGGAGATTGTTTCATTCCTGAGAGATTATTCCTCCGAAGTATTGGAGTTTGAAGATACAGTGGCGGTGATAGGTGATTTTTATTTCACCGTAGAGCTTGTATCTGTCATTGTTGGGGGAAAGGTAATTGTGGAAGATTAGCCCTTGATCGGTGCGGCGGATCTTTGGAGTGTTCTCAAAGCCTTTGTGAAAGCTGGTCATCTGGTTGATCAGAGACTTTACTTCTTTTAGCTTGCTGAGGTGATTTAATCCAAGGCTTCCTCGATAAGAGAGTTCCCAGGCTAGGGTATCTCCAAGAAATATGGCTTCTCGTCCCTCGACAGATATTTCTCCAATCCAGATGCGGATGTATCTCCATTGACCTTCAGAAAAAGTGATCTGATTGCGTCCATTCACTATTTTAATCTTATGATCAGAAGAGTTCCAATCATAAGATCTTGCCTTGACCATAAAGTTGGTTAACTCGATTGGGTCAATGGCTGTTTTGAGAGGCAGTTCTAATTGTTCCATGATTGGTCCACCTCGATTTGAAAAGATCAATCTAGTAGAGATATTAACACTATACGATTAATCGGTCAAATCGAGGATAAAAAGAGACCCGAGCTTGAAAGGAGAAGAAAAAGCTCGGGTCTTGAAGAGAGAAAGAGAGAGGGTCGTTATGGTTTGTGCTGTGGTTTAACTGTCTTCTTGGCTTGCTTTGGCCGGCTGGCTCTGTCTTTGATATTCTTAACTGTTATGATGGACTGACATGGTTGAAAACAGCGGCTGCCGTTGGCGTTGCGACAAGTGATGATGACGATCTGTTTGTCACCATTGGGGGCGGTTATTTCAATCCTGTAAGATTGCTTGCCGTTTCTGTTGGATGCTTCGTAAACGGCATTTTCGGGAGGATGTTTTTCGAGGAATTGCTTGATGACACGCAGGGGAATTTTTTTGCCGGGAGGGTATTTGTTGATTAGCCTGTGCGTATCGGGATGGACATACCCCCTGAGAAGAGGGTGATTATAAAACGCTTTTTCTTCGGGAGAAGCGTTTTTGTCTTCTCTTCCGAGAAAATGATGATCTTGCCAGGGTTCGTCCTGTTCGTTTTTGGAGTTGGTCTTTGTCATTGTGCGGCCTCTTTCTGTGCTATTGATACTGCGATTCTGGTTCCCATAAGCGGTGTTTGGTTTTGGTTGTTCTCCTTGGGAAGCGGGTTTTATGTTTTACTCTGGCTCGGCGCGGTCTTCGATATTGAACAGGTATCATGGCGGCGTACCTCGTTGATAGATTGTAAAAGAACTGATTAGCTCCTTCAGAAAACCTCCGAGTAAAGGCGCGGGGGCTTGAGAAAGGGCTAATTATTTAAAATGGTTTTAATGAAAGCGTTAAAGAGGGGATGTGGTCGATTTGGACGGGATTTAAACTCGGGATGGAATTGGCTGGCGATGAAAAAGGGATGATCTTTGAGTTCTATGATTTCGACAAGGTGTTCGTTGGGAGATAGGCCAGATAGGATAAGGCCGGCTTTTTCTAATTGTTCTCTATAGTCATTGTTGAATTCGTAACGATGACGATGACGTTCGGAAATTTCTAAGCCGAGGGGGAGTTGATCTTTGATAGGAGGATATTGACCGGATTTTTTGTAGATTTCATAAGTTTTAGTATTGGCTTTTAGGATACAGGGATAAGCGCCGAGTCTCATGGTAGCGCCATAATTCTGGCCTCCCATTAATTTTATTTGTTCGGGCATGATATGAATGATTGGGTGGGGTGTTTGAGGATTTATCTCTGTTGAATTAGCATTTTCTAGATTGCAGACATGGCGGGCGAATTCGATGGTGGCGACTTGCATACCGAGACAGAGTCCAAGATAAGGTATTTTGTTTTCTCGAGCATATTTAGCGGCTAATATTTTGCCTTCGATGCCGCGTTTGCCAAAACCGCCGGGAACAAGCATGCCATTGGCATCTTTTAAAAGATTTATCTCCTCTTTCTCTATTTTTTCGGAGTCGATCCAGAAGATTTCGAGATCGGTATTGTTGGCCCAAGCAGCGGATTTTAGGGCTTCGGCAACGGAGATATAAGTATCTTTCATGTTCATGTATTTGCCGACGAGGGCAATTTTTACTTTTTTATTCTTGGATGATTTTATTTTTTTGACCAATTTAGCCCAGTCGTCCTGTCGACCGTTTTTGTCGGGTAAGTTGAGTTTTTTGGTTAAAATATTGACGAAATTGTATTTTTCAAAAATGAGGGGAACTTCATAGACGGTGGAGACGGTTTCAAGGGGGATGACGGCTTCTTTTTCGACGCCACAGAAGATAGAGATTTTTTCGATGATGTTCTCGGGAACTTTGTGGTCGGAGCGGCAAATGATGACGTCTGGATGAATGCCGAGAGATTGAAGGTCGTGGACAGAGAATTGGAGGGGACGAGACTTGAGTTCTTCGCTGACTTCAAGATAAGGAAGAAAACCGACGTGGACATATAGAACGTTCTCTGGTCCGACGTCTTGGGACATTTGTCGGATGGCCTCGATGAAATGCATGCCTTCATAGTCTCCTATTGTGCCGCCTATCTCAGTGATTAGGACGTCGCAATTTGAGCTTTTGGCGGCGGTTTTGATGTGCTCTTTGACCTCATTGGTGACGTGGGGCATCATTTGGATTGTTTTGCCTAAAAAACGACCTTTGCGTTCTTTTTTTAAAATAGCTTGATAAATTTGGCCGGTCATTATTGATGAATGATGAGAAAGGTTTGTGTCGATAAATCTTTCATAATGACCAAGATCGAGGTCGGTTTCGGCGCCATCGTCAGTAACAAAGCATTCGCCGTGCTCGGCCGGGTTTAAGGTACCGGCGTCAACGTTTAGATATTGATCGAATTTTTGCATATAGATGGAGAATCCGCGGGCTTTGAGGATGTTTCCGATGGAGGCGGCGGTTATGCCTTTGCCGAGACCTGAAAGAACTCCTCCTGTGACGAAGATGTATTTGGTGGTCATTTTACGCCTCCAGTTATGGTCTTCAAGGCAGATTTGGTTGCAAATAACTCATCTCTCGTCGAGGCGGCATTGGCTACCTTTTCTCGTGCTTCATTATTTTTGCTCAAATCCGCTTTCTTGGAGCTTCTCATAAGCGAGACGTAAAATGACCACTTGGTTTGCTTGTTTTCGGACTTTTTCTCTGACGTTTTTTCCTCTAGCACCGCCATAATTCTCCTTTAAATTGTTTAAAATACATTATAAAAATAACCGGTTGGGAACGGACAATTTATCTATTAATCTTACTTTTTGTTATGCAACTTCGGTGTATTTTTGTCAAGTTGGGGATAAGTTTTTTATTTTGGATGGTATGGATAGAGTGCTTTAGGTGTGGTGTGCGTGAGTCCAGAGGGTTGGCTTTTTGAGTTAGGTATGGTATATTACTACGTCGCGTTGCATAGGTTGTAACGTTTAGCATATTAACATTTAGAAAACCCGATACGTGGTTTAAATGGCTCATTTTGAGCGGGTATCTTATGAGTTGTCCAGCCTTTTAGCCAGGTATTCTGGCAGCACGGACAGGCTGATAGTATTGTTGGTCAGATTTGTGAGGAGTTGAGCAATTCTCATCTCGAACTTCGGTGGAAACCGAGTCATGAGAGGGAATTTGATCCTCGTGAGCTGACTAAGGCATTATTGACAGGTTCACTGGACGACGTGGCTGTATTTTCTGCCCGACATCCTTCCTATTATGGGGAGAGAATCGAGTGGAAGAGTAGACGCGGCGAATTCAGTATATCCTACAGTAGTGTTGCCACTGGCTTGTCCGGTGGAATGGTCCTTTGTTCGGGGCTCCGCAAGGTCAATGCTGGCAGGAGAGATGATTTTATCCTGTTGACGGAGATGGCCACTCCTATCGAAAAGAAATGGCTTTATGAAGTGATGCCTGAACTTTGCCGGACTGAGAAGGGCGATAAGCCTTATTATAATTCGGTTTCTGACCAGGTAGAGATTAAGATGCAGGCGAGATCCATTGATTTGATTATTGAGGAGATAGGAATACTTGCTCAGTGCGATCAGGATCTCGCCAGCGCGGCTTTTACCAACTGGATAGCTGGGTACCTTTGATTACTACACGTTTACTGGAGGGGAGACTAGTGATATGCGGTCGATTGAGCCGATAGAGAAGAGCCATGTTATACTGCCTGTTAAGTTTAATAGGCATAAGGAGGTTGACCTTCGAAAGATCATTGACAAAATGACTGGAAAAGTTTTGGCTCGAGTTCACTTGTGCTGCCCTGTTGATCAGGGAATGACTGTTATAAAAGAGATCACAAAAGTTGAAAAACCTTATGGTGATTTTGATCTCGGACTGATCGTATAGATTAAGTCCGCCCGGCGATACACGCCGGGCGGTTTTGTATTAAAGATAATTTTCTATGAATTGTGAAATTGTGCAGTTGCGAATTTTATATAAACAAAAGCCCCGGCGGGCTTTTGAGATCGCCGGGGCGTGAACCTGTATCGATGGAGGATCCGGGAGGTTGGTTAGGGAATCTGGATGAACACCAGTCCTCTATCGACTCTGAACCTTGTGTAGTTGAGGGGGATTGGCGTGGGAGAGGCGACCATCACTGATCTGTTTGACTGGCTGTAGTTGCCTTGACCGTCATCGTCAAGGAGGACCAAGATATATCGGTGGTCGGATCCTTGCGATAGATCGGCTATCTTTTCGTAGCCGAATTTGGTATTCAGCTTTTTGATAGATAGCCAGCCGATAGCATAGGGGCTGCTCTTTTTGACGGCGATGTACATCGCTCCTGAAAGGATGATGAATACGAGGCCGAGAGCAGTTACCATGAACCATTCGGCTTTGTCTACGATATCCTGATAGATACCGTGGTTGTAGACGATGATTAGCAGGATAACTCCCGCTATCAGGTACACCAATGTGTACCAGCCGATTTGCCACCAGGGTTGTCCGGCGGCTCTTCGACCATTGTTGCCGATTAACCAGTTCCAGAGCCGGCGCCAAATAGATGGCCGAGTCCTTTGTTGTGCCCTAGTACGGCGGTTTTGATTCCATGTGGAAAACTTGGTAAACAGCAGCTTCAGGGACTTGGGAAGCCATATAATAACCAAGACAAAGAGACCAAAGGCAATCCCTGTGCTCCAAGTAATGGCAGCAAGGCTAACGAATGTGCTCGTGTAGCCTGTAGCACAGGCTAAAGTGGCCACCAAGATGGTCACTATGACAAACCAAGGCCAGTTTTTTCTGGCCCAATCAGCCACTTTTTGCAGGTAATTCTGCATTTTCGGGATCCTCCAGCTGTTTATGATCAATTAGCCAAAATCAACTCGAAAAATCGAGTAGATTTTAACATGAGATTGTAGCATCATCTTTATATTTTGTCAAGGGGGTAACTGGTTCAAAAAGCGTTTTTACGATGTATTAGCGATTTTTATTTGCAGGAGAGGCTAAGGAATTTATTTTGAATAGATTTTACAAAAAAATGTACAAATTTTTTGGGAACTCTTCTGAAATTTTAGGTTATATAAGGGTTCAGGGAGTTTATTTTAATAAAAATGTTTGGTTATTTTTATGTAGGGGGACGGGGATGCTAGTACGCGCTTTCCATTCTCCTACGATCCCCACTTCTAGCAGGTTATAGTAGCGTGGCTTAAGCTAACTAACCTATCAAATAGATTATAAAATATAAGATTAGTTTCTTGTTAAATGTCAAGTTAAGATTGCTTTGATAATCAGAATGAACATTTGATGAGAGTTTAATTTAGTTTCTGGAGCGGGTTATTGTAGGATAGATTCGAGAGTGACGATGGAGTAGCCGTCGCTTTTGAGTTTGTTGATTACTTCTTGGAGGACGGCGGGTGTGAGATCGTCGCCAAGGTGCATGAGGACAATGGCGCCGTTTTTGGCGTTGTTGTAGATGCGCTGCTTGACAATTTCGGCAGTGGCGTCGGTTTTCCAATCCCAGGCGTCGACAGTCCAGTAAATTGATTGATAACCTAAAGAGGCGGCTAGATCCCAAACATGTTGGTTGCGGGCGCCATACGGCGGACGGAAATATGGTTTGGTTGTGGTATTGGTGAGATTTTGGATGATGGTTTCGGTTTTGGCAAATTCGTCGGCGATCTGGGCATCGGTGACTTTAGTGAGATCAGGATGAGAATAGGTGTGGTTGCCGAGGGTGTGGCCGTCGGCGACGATTTGTTTGATGAGATCGGGGTTTTGTTCGGCCCATTTGCCGGTGATGAACATGGTAACGCGGAGGTTATTATCCTTTAGAATTTTTAAAATGGAAGGGGTTTGGGTGGTGCTGGCGCCTCCGTCAAAGGTAAGGGCGATTTTTTTCTCTTTGGCGGAACCGATGGAAACCTCTTTGTTTAGGGGGGATTTGGTGGGACGAATATTGGCCGGTTCGGGTTTGGGAGTTGGAGTTGGGACTGGAGTAATTGGGGCTGGAGCTGGAGTAGTTGGTTGGGGGGTAGATGGAGGAATTGGGGTGGGAGTTTCATTCTGTGGAGTTTCTTGGGGAATGTTGTTTTGATTGGTTGCAGGTTGGGGTTTTGGAGTGCTGGCGGCTGGTTTAGGCTGGCTGTGATTTGTAAGGCGGAAATAGGCGTAGACAGAGCTACTTCCGAGTAGGAGTATGACGGAGAAAATTAATAAAATTTTTTTATGATAAGGTTGAAATTTCATATTTTGTCCTCTAATTGCTGATATTATAGCATTTTATTAGATGAAAGTCAAAGATTTGATGTCCGGCAAATGGGGCGATATTGGACTAGGGAGAGGCTTGAGGTATACTAAAATAGATTATAGATATTTTGGTGGAAAGGAGACTTCATGGAAATAAACCCTTATATTTTTCGCGGTTATGATATCCGCGGTGTTATTGGCGATGATTTAACTGAAGAGATAGTAGAAACTATAGGAAAAGCTTACGGTACTTGGTTGCAAAAGTACGGTATTAAAGATGCGGTCGTTGGTTCGGATTGTAGAAACAAGAGTGAAGAGTTTCGCGCTGCCGTTATCAAGGGCATGGTTAGTACAGGTGTAAACGTTATTGATTTGGGAATGGCTCTGGTTGAGATGGTTTATTTTGCTCAATATCATTTCAATACTATGGGAGCGGTGATGGTAACGGCTTCGCATAACCCAGCAGAGTATAACGGTTTTAAGATGGCTAAAGGTTTGTCTAGTACTTTAGAAGCCGAAGATATGATTGAATTACGCGATATAGCTTTAAAAGGTGAATTTCTAACAGGTGAAGGTAAGGTAGTTAAAGAAGAAATTCTTGACACATATATTGACAAAGTTCTCGAGAAAATTAATATTACTAAAAAATTTAAGGTAGCAGTTGATTACAATAATGGGACCGCTGCTAAATTTTTTCCTAAATTAGCCGAGAGAATTGGGCTTGAAGTAATACCTTTCCATGATAATATCGATGGGAATTTTCCAAACGGGACGCCTGATCCTACAGATAAAGATCTGGTTGAAAGGTTAGCTAGTGAGACGGTGAATTCTGGAGCTGATCTTGGTATGACATTTGATGCTGATGGGGATAGAATCGGTGTGGTAGATGATAAAGGAACCGTTCTTTGGAATGATATGTTAGTAGCGATATTTGCGGATGATGTTATTGAGAATAATCCAGGGGCTAAAATTGTTTATAACGCGCTTTGTTCGAGAGCGGTTGATGACGTAATTGCAAAAAAGGGCGGTCAACCTGTTATGTGGATGACGGGCCACTCTTATATCAAGGCTAAAACAAAGGAAGAAAAGGCTTTGTTTGCTGGAGAGCTTTCGGGCCATTTTTTCTTTGTTGATAAATTTTACGGCCATGACGATGGGTTTTATGCAGCATTGAGACTGCTTGAGTATTTGAGCAGAAGAGGCAAGAAATTTTCTGAGGTATTGAAAGAATTTCCCGAATATATTTCTTCACCTGAGATTAAAGTGGGTTGTCCTGATGATGTTAAATTTGATGTGGTTAAGAGGATGCTTGAGGATGTTAGGAAGCGATTTCCAGAAGCTAAAATAACAGATATAGACGGAGTTAGAGTAGATTTTCCTGATGGAATGTTTATTATCCGAGCATCTCAGAACGGGCCATATGCTGGCCCTAAGTTTGAGGCTAAAACCAGAGAGAAATATGAAGAAATCAAAGATATTGTAAGGGAAATGTTAAAGTCTGTTCCAGAGATGGATTGGAGTTTTGGAGTAAATGTAGAAAGTTTGGAGCCGGGAAAGTAAAAGAATAAGGCTTGAGTTGAAGGGCGGTACCCATCGGATGCCGTCTTTTAGGTTAGCTTTGTATGTATTTGTTCTAGTTGGTGCGAGTGGTTAGGTGAGGCTGATTATATATTTTTTGAAGTCTAATGCTTCGGTGATATCATGTCTTACCAACGCTTCATAGATAAAAGTACTAGAGTAGTCGCCTTTTGTGTCTAGACGGTGTTTTTTAGGGTTAAAATGGCCTTTTTTTTTGGTTGGGAGTGATGTTTTTAATTAGTTTAGAGTATGCTTTTGAGCCTTCAGTTTCTTGTTCTATAAACCAAATATCTATTTTCCATTGTTTTTGGTAGCCTTTTAGAGAATGCTTCAAGCCGAGATAATAACCTTTTGGAAAATTCGGATGGGAAAATTTTACCCAGTCGAAAAACATGTAACCGAGAAAATAATTTTGGTTTATGAGGTCGTTTAAGGCTTTTTGAGCTTGTTTTTTTTGTCTAATTTATCCACGAAAATATGGATGTCGATATCACCTTCGATCATAAGATCGGCAGCGTAGCTGCCGATGAATTCAACTTTACCGTGTTTTTTAAGTATTTCTATTAGCTTGCTTTTAAGGATTAGACTGTCGGCATCTTTTTTAACCTGTTGACTTAGTTTTAAAATGTCCATAATTTACCTCTTGATATTTATACGTTTTACCTTATCATGACATTTAATATTAATTTGAATAAAAAGAAAGCCGCCCTGGTGGGGCGGCGTGATCGCGAGGGGCGAGTTTATTATGTTCTCCAAGGAGCGTTGTGCGACTTGTCCCTGAAGTAGCAAGCCAGTTGATACCGCTTCTCGGGACTCAACTTTGATCTCTCCTCAAGGAAAGTTTTGAAGGCTTTATCGGTTTGTTTATGGGTGATGTAAACTATCAGCCCAGATAATGCTAGGGAAATCGCACCAACTATTACTATCGGCACGGTTGCGGGCTTGACTAATCCAACCCAGAATAGAAAGCCAAGTACAGGAACCATGGAGAGGAATCCGAGTCCTTCCCATATATCTGCCTTCTTGTTAATGGCGATAATGATCTCGAGCTCTTTTTCTCCGGAAAAATCGGATATTCTCATTGTTTCTCCACGCACCGCGTTATGGTCGGTGCCACTCTTTGGTTATAATGTGCAATTTTGCGTCCGTAAGGCGTTTCCTTATCGTGACTTGCTATTGTATCACATTATTTTTATTTTGTCAATAGTTAGTGTCTATT
>CAYZYR010000004.1:0-11174 GCA_964482785.1 uncultured Candidatus Saccharibacteria bacterium
TTGATGTTTACAACATTATACAACTAATAGGTAAAAAGATCAATAGTCATTTTGGTTTATTGTAAACAAAAAGACGTCTGAAAGTAAGACATCTTTTTGCGTTTTGCAGATTATTTCTTGAAATCGTCTCTAATTTTTTTAATCAGATCAGATGAAGCTGTTTGACCACCTAAACCAAAAGAAAGTCCAAAGGCGATGGCAAGAGCTGCGATCAGGCCGGTAAACATCACATTAATCAGGTATTCGGGAATTGCCAGCTCAAAGAAAGCGGCGAAAGCGATAAAAATATAGAGAATATAGCGAGTTAAAGTCGAGAGTACGGAAGCTGTTGTAGCCCCGATACCGGTAGCAGCTGCTTTAACTATTTGGGCTATAAAATTGGTGAACAAACTGCCGATTAAAATGATGATTACAGCTATTGCTACATTTGGAATATAACTTATGAAGTTGTCCAAAAGAGTAGCGACACGGCTTAAGCCGAGTATATTAGCGGCAGGAATCAAGAAGATGACAATGGTAAGCCAATTGATAAATTCACCACTGACCTGAGGAGCCTTGAAGTTGAAGCCAGCTTTCTTCATTAGGGCAGTAAAATTAACTTTGTCGAAAAAGTTTTGAATTTTAACTGATTCTAAGACTGTAATAACAGCCCATTTGAGCAAGCGAGCGATCAAAATACCGATAATTATGATAACTATTGAACCGATCATGGACGGTAAAAAGTCGACAATTCTTGTCCAATATGTGTCTATGCTCTCTGTCGTTATTGCTGACCAATCACTTATAGTCATAGTTTTTACTCCTTATTTATTGTTCATCGACCTTTGAGCTAATCATACTACGGGGAGGGCGGTTGTCAAGTTTTTTCTGTAGAAGAGATTGTCGTGTTTTTATGAATAGTTTTGAATAAGTGCTTATTGGATTTTTACAATAAAAATGTCTTGTATCTTTTGTGTAGGAGGGAACGATATAAGCATGCAATCTAATCTCTTGCGTTTACCCTATCTAGTAGATAAAAGGCGAAATTATTTTTTCTATAAAATATTTTGATCAAATTTAGTGTGATTGTTGGATTATGGCCAGATGTAGGAAGAAAAGCCCCAAGTGAGTAATATTCTGTTTAATCTGGCGCTTTCATCTGGAGCGGTGTTATTTGTATTTAAAACGACGCTGACTAAAGTATGGCCATTTTGCTCGGCGGCTCCGACTAGACTATGCCCGGCTCCAGAGGTGAAGCCTGTTTTAACTCCGATTGCTCCTGGCAGATAAAGCGAGCTGTCTGGCAGGATAAGTCGATTAGTGTTGTTTAGGGGATGAGCGTATTTGCCATCAGCAGAAGTAGCGGTTGTTTTGGCAGTAGAAACTAGTTCTTTGAAGGTAGGATTTTTTAGGGCGTAAGAAGTTAGAAAAGCAAGATCATGGGCAGTTGAATAACCATTATCATTGAGTCCGGCAGGGCAATAAAAATAAGTATTGTCTAGGCCCAGCATCTTGGCTTTTTGGTTCATTTTTTGAACGAAAGGCTCTATGTCTCCGTCTTTTGAATCTGGGTCAAGACTGGCTAAAACATAAGCGGCATCATTGCCGGAATTAAGCATTAAGCCATAAAGCAGGTTTCTAACAGTTATTTTTTCGCCCGTGTATAAATTCATTCTTGAGCCGGTGACATTTGCGGCTTTTCTTGGGACAGTAACGACTTGACTGAGATTATAATTTTCAAGGGCGACGGTAGCGGTCATGATCTTTGTGATAGAAGCGACGGGAACACGCTGATCGTCATTTTTGTCATAGAGGACGTATTTATTATCGGTGTCGACAAGAATTGCTACTTTAGCAGGTATGGAGATTTTTTGAGCATTTTGGTTTAATTTGGGAATTTTTAGAGTTTCCAAAATATTTATTTTGGGCATGTTTTTAAGTGTTATAGTTTTTAGGGCAGATTCTTTTTGTATAGCTTGAATTTTTTGAGGAGGTTGGGCGGATGGTTGTTTCTTTATAAATAAAAACAAGAATAGAAAAGATAAAATCAACACTACGATGATTAAGGTTATATTTTTTCTAGGAGATTTGTTTTTTCTTATTATAAAATTTGAATTCAACCTAACATTCCTTTTATTCTTGTATTTTGCCGAATAGCGGTAAGGATCGTAGTACATGTCCCCTCTTTTTTTGCTGTTTATATCCTTGGCTTGGCATCGAATTCGGATTGTAATTTCTGAATGATTGTCTGGTGAATGACTTCTGCTTCTTCGTCTTTTAAGGTTCGGTCTGCGGCCTGATAAAAGATGTGATAAGCCAGGGACTTTTTGTCTTGGCCGAATTTATCTGAGACGAATTCGTCAAATAGTTCGGTTAGTATTTCTACATTAGCTATTTCTTCAGGTAGTTTGATCGAAGGAATAGTCTCAGTGATTTTATCCGATTTAAGATTTTTGTCAACTATAATGGCGAGATCTCGGTTTATTGAGGGATATTTTGATATCTGTCGATAAGAAATTTGTTTATCTTCAATTTTTAAATCTAACTGGTCTTGAGGAATTTTGATTTTTGCTAGTTCATTTGAAAGATTTATTTCAATAATATGTGTGACTGGTTTTTTGATCTTATATTGAGTGAGCTCTTTTCGGGAAAGTTCTTGGATTTGCTTGGGATCGATCTTAAAAGTATGGTTTAATTGTTCGACGACATCGGTGATTAATTTGCGGGCGTTTTTTCCTGATGTTGCGATTGATAGATTAGCGTGTTCTTCTTCTTTGGTAAAGACATTTCCTATCTCGAAAATGGCGATTTGGTCGAAACTTGGGTTTTTGGCGATTGATTTTAATAATCCAGGAATGAGGGATTTACGCATAAATTTGTTTTCGGGTTGGATCGGGTTGGCGACTTTTAATAAATCTTTTTTGTCTAATTTGGCAGTTTCCAGATCGACTTCGGACATAAAGGGATAATTGATTGTCTCAGTAAAGCCATTTTCGATGATGATATCTTTGATATATTCTTTTGTGTAATATTGTCCTCTGACGAGTTTATCGGTTTTAGGAAGGTTGAATTTGGGAACGTTTTTAAATCCATAAATTCGGCTGACTTCCTCTGATAAATCCTGCCAAATATTGATGTCATGACGCCAGCTCGGGGCAATGGTTTTTTTGTCTTTAACTTCGAATTGGAGTCTTGTTAATATATTATCGATTTCACTGTTAGATAAATTGAGGCCGAGGTAATTATTTATTTTATGGTGTTCAATGGCAACTTCTTGATTTTTTTCGACTTGGCCGACGTAGACGATATCGCCAATAATTTCACCACCGGCTAATTCGGTGATCATCTGAGCTGCTTTTAACATAGCCGGTTTTATGCCTTCTGGATCAATTTGTCTTTCGTATCGGTAACTGGCGTCAGTTGAGATATTGAGTGTTTTTGAGGTTTTTCGAATAGAAACTGAATTGAATTGAGCTGATTCTAGAATTATGTTTCTGGTTGAGGAAGTGACGGATGAGTCTAATCCGCCGATGACACCGGCGATGGCGATGGGGCCGTTTTTATCTGTAATTAGTAAATTATTCTCGTTTAACGTGTGAGTGCTGCCGTCTAAAGCTTTGATCTTTTCGTTTTTTTGGGCTTTGCGGATAATGATCTTTTTGCTGGCCAATTTGTCTGCATCGAAAGCGTGCATGGGTTGACCAAGATCGAGAAGAATATAGTTAGTAATGTCTACGATATTATTGATTGGTTTAAGTCCGCAGGCGATTAATCTTTTTTGGATCCAAGCGGGAGATTGGTCGATTTTGACGTTTTTAATGTAGAGGGCGGAGTATTGTGGACATAAGCTTAGGTTAGTGTTTTCAACTTTGAGCGGTGATTTTTCTTTGGGTAGATTTATATTTTGTTTTTGATTTTTAAGTTTCTCGTTTGAAAAAGCAGCAATTTCACGAGCGATACCGATATGGGATAAACAGTCTCCCCTATTCGGTGTTATTTCTAGATCTAAAATCAGATCTGTGTTTATTTGGGAAGATAAGGGTTTGCCGATTTCTAGTTTCTCGTCTAAGATCAAAATGCCGGAATGGTCATCGGAAATACCTAATTCTTTGCCCGAGCAAAGCATCCCAAAAGAATCGATACCTCTCAGATTGGCCTGTTTAATAGCGAAGTCGTCAATTTTAGCTCCGATTTGAGCTAAGGGTACTTTCTGGCCTGCTTCGATATTAGGCGCTCCACAAACAATTTGCAGGATTTGTTTGCCGTTGTCTACCATAGCGATTTGTAGCTTGTCGGCGTTTGGGTGTTTTTTTATTTCGACGATTTTACCAACGATGATATTTTCGTCAATTATATTGTAAACGTCGTCGACAAGAGTGCCGGAGAAAGTCAATTCTTCGATCAATTGATCGTCTGTATATTTAATGTCAACATAATCTTCTAACCAGCTTTTTAATACCTTCATGATTGCTCCATATTCAAAATTGTTTTAAAAATCTTAAATCTGAGGATCGGAAAAGTCTTATTTCTTTGATGCCAAATTTAATCATAATTAATCTTTCGAGTCCGGGGCCAAAAGCGTATCCTGAGTAGACTTCGGAGTCGAGCCCCATATTTTTAATAACGTTTGGACTGACCATGCCAGCGCCGCCCATTTCGAACCATTTTCCGTTGAATTTTGTTTCAAATTCGACGCTTGGTTCGGTATATGGGAAATGATGAGGACGAAATCTTACTTCAGTATCTTTGCCCAGAAGTTTTTTAAATGCATAATCGAGGGTTCCAAAAAGATGACCGAGTTTAACGTCTTTGTCGACATAGAGACCTTCGAGTTGCGTGAAGGTAGTCTCGTGACCTGAATCAGTGGCTTCATTTCTATAGCAGATGCCGGGAGCAATGATACGAATTGGCGGCTGATGAGATTCGCCATAGCGGACTTGAGCGTTTGAAGTTTGAGTTCTTAATACCCGTCCATCGGTAAGCCAGAAAGTATCTTGGACATCTCGCGCTGGGTGGTCGGCGGCAACGCCTAATGAGTCGAAATTGTACCACTCTGTTTCGACTTCGGGACCTTCATACACTTCAAAACCAAGTTCTTCAAAAGTTTTTACTACTTCTCGCAAGAAACTTGTGATTGGATGAAGATGTCCATTAAGCTTGATTTTGTTTTGCATGCGGCCTCTCTTTGAAGTATAGCTCGGATACAGCTATTATTATTAAGATAATTAAGGTATCTAAAAAATTTAAGACATTTATCATTTTTAAACCTACAATCAAGGTGATGCCGGCAGAACCGAGTAAGGCGTGCCTGATGGTGGACGGAAGGATCGAATAAACTAGTTCTTTGTTATTTAAGCGAATTTTGATCAAATACTCGGTGAATACCCAAATGCCAACTAAGGATAGAAATAGACTGGATAGAAAAGAGATGTGAACGAAACGGTCTGATTTGTAAGGGTCGATATTAAAAAGGATAATAATAAATATACCCAAGGATACAAGGGCGAGGCTGAAAATGGAGAAGAGAGTCTTTTTAAGATTCATTGTATCTGCTCCAATAATTCTTCAACCTTTGATGTCTGTCCATCGTCTTTTATAAAATGAATTTCGGGGATATTTTTGAAGGTTATTCTTGGCCTTAAGATAGACCTGATTTCACTTGATTTTCTATTCATTTCGTCGACTGCTTCTGGCTTTGCGTCTATCCAGATCTTGGCGTTTTTTAAGTCGCCTGAGATTTGGACTGATATTATATAGAATATACCCCAATCCTCTTCTGAGATTTCGTTTAAGATGTTTCCGATCTCATGTCTTAGGGTTTCGTTTATTTTGGCTAATCTATATGACATATAAAAATTATACCATATAATATGTGAATTCAAAAGTCTAATAAAATAAAAAACAGATTAGAAAGATCAAAAAACTCCGCATCCGCGGAATTTTTTGGATTGAATATTGAGTGTATTAACGTTTTGACCATTGAGGCGATTTTCGAGCGCGTTTTAGACCAGGTTTTTTCCGTTCCTTTTCTCTTGGATCGCGAGTGACAAGGCCGGCTTTCCTGAGAGTTGATTTTAAGGTCTCATCGTATTCTATTAATGCTCGAGCGATAGCGAGAGAGATTGCTTCTTCTTGACTGGAAAAGCCACCGCCTCGGATAATAATTGAAACATCAAATTTACCCAATTGACCGGTTATGATCAAAGGAGCGTTTATGGTGTTGGAAGTATTTTCGATCTCTTTGCCGTTGATTGACCATTTGCCTTTACCAGAAGTAATCCTAGCTTGGGCAATGGCAGTTTTCCTACGGCCAACACTTGCGAAAAATTGGTTTGAAGTTGCTTTAGCCATTATTCCTCACCTTCTTTGCCAGTATAAATCTTAAGTCTTTTCATCATTTTGGCTCTTAGTCTATTTTTTGGAAGCATACCGTAAACAGCGCGATGAATAAGCTCAGTTGGATCTTTTTGCATAACTTCACCGGCGGTTTTACTGCGGATGCCACCTGGGTATCCAGTATGCCAGTAGTATGTTTTGTTCTCTAACTTGTTGCCGGTTAGTCTGATATCCTTAGCGTTGTAAATAACTACTGTGTCTCCTAGGTCAAGATGAGGAAGAAACTCGGGTTTATTCTTGCCGTGGAGAATATTGGCTACTTGGGTAGCAAGGCGACCTAAAACCTGGTCGGTAGCATCAATGCGATGAACTTGTCTTTGAATGGTATTTTTCATAGTCATCCTTGTTACTTATTTTCTTTGGTTTGTTTAGTTTTTGTTTTTGGTGCTTCTTTTTTTGTTTCGGCAGCGGCGGAGATAAATTCGATGATAGACATTTGGGCGCCATCACCTAACCTTGGGCCGACTCGAAAAGTTTTAGTAAATCCGCCCGGTCGGTCTATATACCTTGGAGAAAAAACTTCTAAGACTTTTTTGGCTGCATTTTCGTCAAATAAAAAGCCTTTTAATTGACGAAGCGAGTTTATAGAATTATCTTTGCCGATGGTGATGATACGATCAATGACTTTCTTAACTTCTTTTGCTTTAGGCTCGGTAGTGGTAATTCTTTCATATAAAACCAAAGAAGTGACAAGGTTTCTTAATAAATGCTCACGATTCGCTTTTTTTCTGCCTAATTTGCGATCCATTATTTGCTCCTAGCGGACTATTCCTCGTCCTTTTTCTTGCTCGACTTTTTTGCTTTTGGTTTCCTTACTTTTTCTTCTTTTTCATATTCGTCAATTATATTTTCGTCTGTTTCGGTTATTACTGGTTGCTCTTCTTCAGATAGTTTTTCTGACGCTGGTTCGTTTATTGTTGCTATAATATTGAAATGTTCAACTATAACTTTTGAGGCTTGTTGAAGAGCTTCTTGTGGGGTAATGGTGCCGTCAGTGGTAAGTTCGATTGTTAATTTGTCGTAGTTAGTCATTCTGCCAACACGAGTGTTCTCAACGTCGTAGCGAACTTTTTTGACGGGGGTGTAAATGCTGTCGATGGCGATGGTTCCAAGAGGGAGTTTTTCTTCTTTTTTTAATTCGGTTGGAACGTAGCCGCGACCTTTTTCAATGTAGGCTTCTAAGAATAGTTTGCCGTTTTTGTCTAGTGTGGCGATGTGGTATTCAGGGTCGACGATTTCAATGTTTGGATTTGGTTTGAAGTCTTTGGCTTTGACTTCGCCTGCCTTAGTGGCTTCAAGGATGATGGTAGTTGGCTCATCACCGTGCATTTTCAAGCGCAGACCTTTTAAATTAAGAATTAATTCGACTACGTCTTCTTTGACACCGGAAATGGTTGAAAATTCGTGAGTAACGCCATCGATTTTGATATAAGAAATAGCGGCGCCTTCGAGCGATGACAATAAGACACGTCGGAGAGAGTTACCGATAGTTACGCCATATCCAGGCGATAATGGTTCAAGAGTAAAAGTTGTGGCAAAATTGTCGGCAACTTTCTCTTTAATTTGTAATAAGTTTGTATCAGGCAAAGTGTATTCCATATACTTACTCCTTTCTTGCGCTTAGCGCGAGTAGTACTCAACAATTAGTTGCTCGTTGATATCAAGAGGCATTTCTTCCCTTGTTGGTAGGGCGAGTACTTTACCCTCTTTTTTCTTTTTATCAAATGAAAGCCATTTTGGTGTTTCGGCTTCGTAGATTTGGTAGTCTTCGACTTTTTTGGGAACAATGTTGTCGCCTATTTCCGTTATGAATGATGAAATGTTTACAATAGTGCCGTTTACAGTGATTTTTCGATGGGAAATTAATTGTCTGGCATGATGCCTTGAGACGGCTAAACCAAGTCTGTAAACTATATTGTCGAGGCGACGCTCAAGTAATTGAAGCATAATCTCACCGGTATTTTCTTTGGATTTGGCGGCGGTATTATAATAGCGATGGAATTGTTTTTCTAGGACGCCGTAAGTAAAACGAGCTTTTTGTTTTTCTCTTAACTGGCGGCCGTAGTCCGAAGTTTTTTGACTAGCCCATTTTTGAAAATCTAGTTCTTTAAATTTTCGACGTTTGCTAAGCATTAGACTCTCCTCGGTTTTTTAGATCGGCAACCGTTGTGGGGGATTGGCGTTATATCTTTAATTGAGCTAACAGCGATATTCATATTTTTAAAGCCCCTAACAGCAGCTTCACGTCCTGAACCCACGCCGGAAACAAAGACGTCGACTGTTTGGATACCGTAGTCTACCGCTTTGTCGAGAGCTGTTTTTAAGGTTGTTTGAGCGGCGTATGGAGTAGCTTTTCTGGCGCCTTTGAAGCTGTTGTGACCGGAGGAAGACCAGCTTAATACGTTGCCGGTGGCGTCAGTAATACTGATGATTGTATTATTAAAAGAAGATTGGATATATACGCGAGCGTGCGGAACGGCTCTGGTGATTTTCTTTTTCTTTAATGTTGCTTTTTTGTTTACTGCCATTTTTTATCTCCTCAAGGATTATGTCTTCGCAGCTGCTTTTTTGCGACCGCTACCTACTGAGATACGTCGACCACGTTTTGTGCGGGAATTGGTTTTGGTTCTTTGACCGCGAACTGGTAAATTTTTAACATGTCTTGAACCACGGTAGCAAGAAATTTCTTTGAGTCTTTTAACATTTTGAGTGACAACTACTCGGGCCTCACCTTCGACTTTGAAATTTTTGTCTATTACCTCTCTAATTCTTTCGATTTCGGCGGTGGTGAGATCTTTTGTTCGAGGATTGCTTTTAATATTGGCTTGCTCGAGAATCTTCTGAGCGGTAGCCGGACCGATACCATATATATAGGTAAGGGAAATGTTTATTCTTTTGCTGTCGGGGATATTTACACCTGCAACACGAGCCATATTATTACTCCTTATCCTTGTCTTTGTTTGTGTTTAGGACTTTTCTTACAAATTACATAAAGAATGCCATTGCGTTTGACAATTTGACAGTCTTTGCAGATTTTTTTGACTGATGGTCTTACTTTCATGAGTTCTCCTCTTTTTGTAAGCGTCTTGTTATACGGCCACGGGCTAAATCGTAAGGTGATAGTTCTACTAGGACACGGTCTCCAGGTAGGATGCGTATGTAATGCATGCGAATCTTACCAGAAACGTGAGCTAAGATGATATGTGGCTTGTCTTGTTTTCCCACTTGGACTCTAAATTGAGCGTTAGGCAATGCTTCTTCGACAATACCCTCTAATTCTATGACGTCTTTTGACATATATCTTTCTTATTCTCCTGTTTTTTTGTTATTAGCTACACGATAATAACAAACCGTCAACTTATCGCCGACGGAGGTTATGGTATTTTAAACTTTAAATATCCACAACTCTTCCGAACAACTATATGTATTTTACTAAAATTTATGAGTTATGTCAACAATTTTTATGTCCAAGTATGGTTGTTTTAGAAACTGCTTTAGATGTCTAATAAATTTAAGCCAATCTCTTCGTTAAAAGATCTGGTAATTTGACTTGACCAGGGAGTTAATATGATTTCACAGGTGGCGGAGACTATGGCTTCGTTTAGATGGCCGCCGATTGCGGTCATGTCTTGTTTGCTTATAACTGTATGACAGTGGATTAATGGTTCGTTATTTAGTCGGCTAATATTGGCGGATAAGCTGACTATTTCCATCGGTTCTGAAAAATCTTTTGTGAAATATTCTTTTTTATCTAATAGATAGAGGGCGAGCGTGGCTGAGGAAATAGCGCCGATAGCTGACAAGTATCCGCTTTTGATGTCTTTATCCTTGCAGATTTGTTTTATTGATTCGATTATTTTTTCGTCTTTTTCTAGTCGAATTAAGTATGTATTGTTGATTTTTTTAATTTTCATTATATCCTCCGGTCTGGATATTTTACGGAATTAATTGATATTAAATTTGATCTTTTATATTTTAGCATATTTTGTATATTTTTTTGAAGAAGTTTCCTGTATTTGCAAAAAAGATGAAAGCTGGCTTGCTTAAAACAAGGTGACGGATTGGAGATTATAAGGTATAATAATTGAAATGAAAGATGATATTAGGCAATCAATTTCGAACAAAACTATCGTAGGGCTGGCACCGATGGCTGGTTTTAGCGATTCTGCGTTTCGGCGGATGTGTAGAAACTATGGGGCTGATATTGTTTATAGCGAGTTGATTTCGGCCAGAGGGATCGTGGAAGATTACCAGAAAAAAGACGGCCATTCTTTGGATTTGGCGAGATTTTGCCAAGAAGAAAGACCGATGCTGATCCAAATTTTTGGGAATGAACCGACTATTATGGCTGAGGCGGCGAAGATTGTTGATGAATTATTTAACCCGGATGGTATAGATATCAACATGGGATGTCCAGCGCCGAAAGTGATTGCTAATGATTATGGGGCTAGTTTATTGAAAGATCCGAAGCTTGCATCTTTGGTAGTTGAGAATATTAGAGAAGCATTGCCTAATAAATTTATATCAGTAAAAACTCGATTGGGCTGGGAGGATGATAGAGAAATTGTTGAATTTGCACCGATACTGGAAGAGTCCGGCGCGGACATGGTCGCTATTCATTGTCGAACTAAAAAAGCTGGTTTCTCCGGAGAAGCTAATTGGGAAATGCTTAGGGAAATTGGTAAATTAACTATCCCCTATTTGGTAAATGGCGGGATTAAAACTTGGGAAGATATCGATGTGGCATTGGGTCAGTCTGGAGCTAAAGGTGCGTTGATAGGGCAAGCGGCGATTGGCAG
>CAYZYR010000004.1:11274-18695 GCA_964482785.1 uncultured Candidatus Saccharibacteria bacterium
AATGTGATATAATATAGATGAGTTTAAAAAGGAAGTGTATTATGAATAACACATTTTTACACATTCCCGTGCTAGCCAATGAGCTGATGGACGGTCTCAATATTAAAAGAGACGGTGTGTACGTCGATGGGACTTTGGGAGGTGGAGGCCACGCTGCTCTTATTTTAGAAAAATTGGACAAAGGGATTTTTATTGGTATTGATCAGGATGCGGAAGCATTGGCTGCCGCCAAACAGAATTTAGAAAAATATGGTGGAAAAGTGATTTTTGTAAAAGATAATTTTGTAAATCTTGAAGATATATTGAAAGAAAATGGATTTAGCAAAGTTGATGGGGTACTTTTGGATCTTGGTGTATCGAGTTATCAATTAGACAATCTTAAAAGAGGATTTAGTTTTCGAGATAGCGACGAGAATTTGGCTTCAAAATTGGATATGAGGATGGATCAGGATCAAGATTTTTCGGCTTATGACGTAGTGAATAAATACAATGAGGATCGGTTGGTTCAGATATTTTTTAAGTACGGAGAAGAGCCTTTTTCGAGAAGAATTGCTAAAAATATTATCGAGGCGAGAAGGGCAAGGTCGCTTGAAACAGTGGGAGAGCTTTTAGAAGTAATTAAAAGGGCGATGCCGCCGAAATACAGATTTAGTAAAAAGGCGGGGAACTGGGCGAGTAAGATCTTTAGAGCGATTAGAATGGAAGTTAATGATGAATTGCATGTTATTGAGGAAGCTATACCTCAAGCGGTGGATTGTTTAAATAGCGGTGGGCGACTAGCTATTATTACATTCCATTCGTTGGAAGATAGGATAGTTAAACATATGTTTAGAGATATGGCGGCGGGCGATCATCCTAAAGTTAAATTGATTACTAAGAAACCAATTTTGCCGGCTGAAAGCGAAATTGATGTGAATCGACGATCTGAAAGTGCTAAGCTGCGGATTGTCGAAGCGATTTGAGCAGATCGATATTTTTCAGATCGGGACCTTGATTGAAAAAGCCAGGGACTTCGAGGATAAGAGGAATGTTTTGCAGCGATGGATTTTGTAGAATATTTTGAAATGTTTTTGTGCCAAGTGTCCCCTCTCCGATATTTTCATGACGATCAATATGGGAGCCAAGGCTTGATTTTGAGTCGTTAGCATGGATTGTTTTTAAATATTGGAGGCCGATGATTTTATCAAATTGTCTAAAAACATCTGAGGTGTCGTTCTTTATATCGTATCCAGATGAGTAGACGTGGGCGGTGTCGAGACAGACGCCTAACCTCTTTTTATTATTGCTGGCATTTATGATGGCGGCAATTTGGTCAAAAGCTGAGCCGATGGCAAATCCGCTGCCAGCGTTGGTTTCGAATATTAAGGTGGAATTGTCTGGTGTTTTATTTAAGATTTGATTGATAGTGCCAATCAGAGATGTTTTGACCGATTCAAATCCGGCTTTAGAACTGCCGATATGAACAATTACGCCGGCGGCTTCGAGTTTCGAGCTTAAAGTTAGATAATCAACCAGAGACTCTGCCGACTTTTTTACAAGCACTGGATTGTCAGAGACGAGGTTTATCAAATATATGGCGTGTAGGAAGGTAGGAGTGATATTGGTTATTTTTGATAATTTGACATATTGCTCAATGTCGGCTTGATTGATGGTACTTTTGTTCCAGTTTTGGGGAGGCGAAGCGAATATTTGTACAGCCTCAGCGTCGATGTTTTGAGCGCGTTCGAAAACATTAGTTATTCCGCCGGCAATACTAATATGAGCGCCTATTTTCATAATGGTTATTTTACCTCAATTGATGATGCTCCGGTTGAAAGTTTGATTTCGATTCTTTTGGATGCTTCATTGTAATTTTTGCTTAGATAAGAGCCGTCCGGCTGCCTATTGTAGTCTTTGAATTTTGTGCTGGAAAGAGGTGATCCGTTAGTTATTTTGACGCCGATTTCGTCTGGAATATCAAGTGAAATATCTGAAGCTCCGGATGAGATATTGATTATTGCGTTGTTTAGGATTTTATCACCAAGCTCGATTTCGATGTCTGTTGCCCCTGAAGAAATATCTAGTCTGGAAAGTATTATATCTTTTAAGTTCAAATCAAGCTCGGCGGCGCCAATATTGTAAGTTAGATCTAAAGGAATATTGGAAGGCAACTTTAGGTTCATCGTGTTGTCGCCTCTTGGAAACGCGTTTGTTTTACCGGTGGTTTTGATTTCGACGATAGCTTCTCTGTCTTTTGTGGTCGAATTGATAGAAGGCGAAAAATAGGCGGAAGATAATTCTCCTTTTATCTTTTTTTCTTGAGTTGAATTGGTTGTTAGGTGTATGGCGCCCGTGTTTATGGTGATTTCGGCCTGATCGGCTTGACTTAAATCTTGAGAAAATTTGGTGATTTTGTATTGCTGTTTGGTTTTTTGTTGATAATTTTTACCAAATTCTGTGAATTCGACGGCCGAGATCAGGGCGAGCGAGGCGAGGGTGACGAGCAAGACGGGGATCCAGCCATTTTTGGAATTTTTAAAAAATAATGAGGTGCCGAGAATGATCAAGATAACCGGCCAATAACGGAATAAATCCCATAAGCTGAAATCCTTTATAATCCCGAGGTTAAGTGCTAGATAAATTAAACCGATAAATATTAGTAATATTCCCCAAAACCATCTCATAGTTTATCCTTTCTTGTTTGTGTTAATGAGAATTATCGCTCCAAGCAATATCAAGATTATAGGCCAGAACTTGCTGAAGCTAAACCACGAGGAGAATTGGTTTAGTAGAAATAAAACTCCAAGCGCGATTAAGGCGATTCCGAAAAACTGGCTGGTTTGAGTCTTGGATGACGGCTCGGTGGTATTTTGTAGTTTATCTTCTATCTTGTGGTCTATTTTATGTTCGACTGCGGTTGCGTCAGAGGGTTCTTTTTTGTCTTTTTGTTCTATCTTTTCTTTTGTATTTTCAGGTTCTTCGGGAATGATAAACCAACAGATAATATAAATTAAAATACCGGCGCCTTGACCAAAGACTAGAAGAATGAATATAATTCTGACTATGGTTGGGTCAATGTTAAAATATTCAGCTATACCGCCGCACACTCCGGCGATTATTTTGTTCTTTTTGGAACGGTAAATTCGCTTGTCTGAATCCATTTGGACTCCTTTTTTGTATCATTTATATATTATATAGCATATTCTGATGTAGCTATCAATTATTAAAATACATGATTGTTATTTTCATATTCTGTATTAGGATATTGAATTTGCCAGAGAGTGAATGGGTTCCGTGGCGAAGAGAGGCTAAGAGATTCTTTGGTTTTAAGGTGTAGGATTGTAGTAAAAAATATGACCGTCTGGCGACGGTCATGGGCGGGAGAGCTCTCGGCTGATATTGATTAGGTTTGTGGTGTATTTGTCTTTATCGGTGTATTTAGTGGCTATTTGACGCAGCCTTTGGGTGAGTGCGAGGCGGGTTTCTTCGGAGGAGAGGATGACCTCAACTGCTTCGGCGAAGAGTTCGGGATCATTCGGGATCGTTAGCTCGGAAAGTTCTACGACTTCTTCCAGAGCGGTGTATTCCAGGACTAGACAGACTTTGTGTTGCATGGCTTCGCCGAGACAGAGTCCTTGTGTTTCGTTGTCGGATGGGAATACGACTACTTTGACGTTTGGCATTTGGACGTAGCGCATGCCTACTTCGTGAGCGTAGCGTCCGACAAAACGAACATGGTTGGCGATACTACATGTGGCAGACAGGTCCTTTAATTTTTCGATGTAGTGTTTTGGGCCGGCGCCTGTGATGATCAGGTAAGGCATTTCTGCCGATGCTCCGCGTTCATCGAGTCTTCTTTTTAGAGCTCCATGGTATTGAATTAGCCGTTCAATCTTTTTCTCAGGATCACAGCGGCCAAGATAAAGCACAATGTTCGCGCTTTGGGGAATATGCCAATCCTGAAACTTCTCAGCTTGGAAATCCGCGATGTTTTCGAAGGTAGGAATATGTTTAACCAGACTGGGGTCGATATCTACCTCAAGATCTTCCTTAATCCATTGACAGAAAACATCGCGATACCACTTGGTAGGTGACTGGATCTTATTGGCGCGGAGCGCCATAAATCGACTAATTCTCTTTTGTATCTGTAGCAGAAGCGGCTGTACCCATCTAGGAAATAGCTGTTCAATGTAGTCTTTCTCGTGGGTATGAAGTTTGAGCAAGACAGGAACATCGAGGAGTAATAACTTCTTGAGTGTTATCACGGCGAGCATCATTGATAAACCAAGCTGGGTATTGGTACCGTGGATGCGTACAAGGTTCGGCCTAATTCGTATGAGCGCCAATATACACAGTAGAATATTGGGCAGAACGAATAAGAAAGTACTGCGATAGATGTTGTTCCCTTCTTTTTTAATAGTTATGGAAGGAAATCCTATCTTGCCCTTTTTGGACATTTTACGATAGCCTGGATGGGCCCAAAAGACTATCCATCCATGACTGGTCAATATATCCCTGATTGTCTGGACAACTTCTCCTACTCCACTGTTGTATATGTCAGTGGAAGGAGATTCTGTTACTTCGATGACGATCGGTTTATTGCTTCTATTTGGATATAATAGAGCCACTAACTGACTACGTATCCATCGTATAATGGTCATTTTTTAAATTCCCCCTTCTGAACGATGTCAGAGGTATTTTAGCATTTTTTATATATTATTTCAATTTAGTATAGATGTGTTTGTTTATAGTTATAAAGTATTTGCGGTTAAATAATTTTATTTTATATAAAAAGGAGACATTATGACTGATAAATATGTATGTTTAATGGATGGGTGCGATTTTGTGGCCCAAAGTAAAAAGGCTGCTTTTGAACATAGCAAACTAGATGATGAGCATATTGTTGTAAAAGTTGGAGTTGATGAAGAAGAGGCTATTTGTCGACAAATAGAAAGTAATTATTATGGTATTGTTTAGTCAGTTAAGATGATGTGACCGTTTTTGGTAACGGCAACGGTGTGTTCGAAATGGGCACAGTCGGAGTTATCAGCTGTGACAATAGTCCAGCCATCAGAGAGAATATTTATTTTCCAGGTTCCAAGTGTGACCATTGGTTCTATGGCTAAAACCATGCCAGTTTTTAAGATTGGGCCAGTCCCCTTTTTTCCATAATTTGGGACGGCTGGTTCTTCTTGTAGATCTCGGCCAACACCGTGTCCTGTCAGTTCTCTGACTATGCCGTAATTATATTTATTGACTTCAGATTCGATGGCGTTTTGGATGTCGCCGAGATAGGCACCTTCTTTGATTTGCTGAATGCCTTTTTGTAGGGAGCTTTTTGTTACTTCTAGAAGTTTTTTTTGTTCTTCGGTGATATTGCCGACAGGGACAGTTATGGCTGTGTCATTATGAAAACCTTTGTATTTCATCCCGACATCAATACCAATAATATCACCGTTCTCCAAAGTGCGTTGGGATGGGATACCGTGGACAACTTCTTCATTTATAGATGTACAGATGCTGGCGGGGTAGCCTTCGAAGTTCAAAAACGATGGGGTTCCGCCGGCTTCAAGTATTTGTTTATGGGCAATTTCGTCCAAATATTTTGTGGTTATACCGGGTTTGACCAGGGTAGTCAACTCATCGCGAATGAGGGCAAGCTTGCGTCCGCCTTCGCGCATAATGTTTATTTGATCTGGAGTTTTAATATTTATCATTGGATTTTTTCAAAAATATCTTGGGTGACTTTTTCAACAGGCTGTTCACCGCTGATCTTTATAACTCGATCGAGTTTTTGGTAGTGATCTAACAATGGAGCGGTTTCAGAATAATACTCTTCGAGTCGGGCATCTACGGCTTCAGAGTCAGAATCGTCTTCCCGTGTGATTATTTCTCCGCCGCATTTTTGGCAAATACCTGAGACAGAGCTTTCGTCGGTTGGCATAAATGGAGTTTGGCATTTGGAGCAAATCTTTCGAGTAGAGATCCTTCTTAGAGCTTCTTGTTTGGAGACTTCAATAGCAATGACTTCCGGCAGTGAGAGTCCAAGCTGGCCAAACATTTCGTCTAGTTTTTCGGCTTGAAAGATCGTTCTTGGGGTGCCGTCGATTAAGATGCCGATATTTCGGTTTAGGGTTTGGATTTCATTGTGGAATATTTGCATTAATAATTCATCTGGCAATAAATTGCCTTCTTCCATGATATTTTTGATTTTTTCGCCAAGTGGGCTTGGTGTCTCGGCCATTTTCCTCAAGACATCACCGGTAGCTACGTATTGAAGCCCTAGTCTTTCAACAATTAATCTGGATTGAGTGCCTTTGCCGCTTCCTTGCGGGCCCATTAGAATATAATTTCGTGGATTTACAGCGGTTGGATTTGTGATATCGCCCATATCCCTCCTTTGCCTTTTTTAACTGGTTGTGATAAATTTATTTGATACTGCTTGTCTTGATGAGTGACGGTGATGACGGCAGTGCCTTCATATTCGTCAGTGGTAGAAAGACTGAAATTGTCATTTTCTGTTATGCCATAAATTCCAGAACCATCATTTTTTGCTGTTTTTGTGGGATCTAAATAGAGACTTGAAGTGTCTTTGTCGGCCTCTTCTTGGATTTGAGTGGCTTTGGGTAGGTCAACTAAAAAAGCGACGTATAGTTTTTTGTTTTTGTCGTTGTAGGATGGAATTATTAATTGTTGACCGATTTTTACAGAATCGGGATTTTCGATGTTGTTTACTTCGGTTATTCTGGTCCAGTTCATATTGAATTTAGCAGCGAGAGTGGATAGGGTTTCGCCAGATTGCAACATATATGTTTCGGCTGGATTTGAAGGCAGTTTTCCGGTTTTTCCAGGCTGAGTTATACTGGAGGTTGAACTTTCTTTGGTGGTTTTTAGTTCTGGATCGGCGGAGGTTTCTGGTTGTTTTTTTGTTTCTTGTTCAGACTGATTACTTATGGCCGGTTTGGGAGATATTTTATTGTCTTGGCTCTGTAGGAAAAAATATATTGTGCTGGCGGCCAAAGCGGCTATTACAATAAAGGTTAAGATATTTAAGATAATATTTTTGCTATTTGTCATATTTTTTAATATTTTTCATAGGTTCGCATAATTAATTGAGATTGAAGCTGTCTTACGGTTTCAATGATGACCGAGACGATGATAAGGATACTGGTGCCGCCGAGATGAATGGTGCTGAGCGATGGGTAGAATGCCTGGACAATAAACGGCATGACAGCGATAAATCCTAAAAATAAGGCACCGGTTAGAGTAATGCGGCTTATTACAAAATTGAGGTGGTTCGAGGTTTCTCTGCCGGGCCTAATACCTGGGACAAAGCCTCCGTTTTTTTGTAGGTTTTCGGCGACTTTATCTGGTTTAAAAACGATAAATGTGTAAAAGAATGTAAAGAGAATGACCATGCCAAAATAGAACAATGAGTAGAA
>CAYZYR010000004.1:18795-42475 GCA_964482785.1 uncultured Candidatus Saccharibacteria bacterium
ATGATACCGAGAGCAATTATAAGAGAAATGCCATTTCCTAATCCTTTTTGAGTGATAATTTCCCCTAGCCACATTAGTAAAATGGTACCGGCAGTGGTTATAATCAAAAGGGTGATCATATTTTCAGTGTTTAGAGTAGATATTACTTTTTGCGATTCAAGGAGTCTGATCATGCTCCAAGACTGAAGAACAGCAAGAGGAACTGTCAGAAGCCGCATGTATTGGTTAAGTTTTTGTTGCCCCTGTTCTCCCTCTTTTGAGATGGTTTCGAATTGAGGAATGATCATTTGTAGCAATTGAACGATAATAGAAGCGGTGATATAAGGGCCGACTCCCATTAAAATTATGGAGAAATTTTCCATCGTTCCACCGGAAAACATATTTAAAAGCCCGAGAAATTGATTTCCGCTAAAATATTTTTGAAGGTTGGCAGTATCGACAAGCGGAAGCGGAATATGAGCAAGAATTCTGACTATTAAAAGTAAAAATAAGGTCATTAAAATTTTATTTCTTAGGTCTTTGAGTTTCCAGATTTTAGTTAAATAATTGATCATTGGGCTGCCTTTCTAACAGGTTAACTATATCATTTTTGAGAGATAATTGTCAATTTTAACCTTTATAAAGACTTATATTTAAATTTAATGTTCGCCTTTATATCAATAACATAGATTTAAGGCGGAGTAAATAATGGTTTGTGATTTTATATAGGATATTTTTATAGATTCTTTATTTTTTAAATTATATTTTTTGCAAGAAAAATCTTGTATTTTTAATACGAAGAAGAGAAACATTAATATGTGTCCTTATTCTTTTTTGACTATTGATAAATTGTAGCTTATTAATTACCTGAACATTAGACCGTGGAGAAGCGGGAATAGAAGGGCGAACAAGAGACAGACTGTAAACCAATATCCGATATGAATGAAGGTTATAATTGCTGATTGTTTCACCCTAAGGGCTGAATTAATATCGACAGAAGCAATCAGAAACCAAAATAAGGTGGAAATTATGTAGGGCATATATAAGGGAGCGTATTCGAATAATCCTAGAGTGTATCCGAGTAGAGCGTAAACTAATCCGGCAACGTAACCCAGAAAGAAACTGCCGAACCAAACTGAAAAACGAAAATCATGCTTTTGCATCTTTTTTGTTGAGTGGCCGTAGATTTCGTTGACGATTGGTTTTCTGAAAATCAAACCGTAATAAAAAAGACTAATTAGAAATGTCGCGATGGAAACATAAAGTGAAAGATAAAATATTTCCATATGCCCTCCTTTGGTATTGGTCTTTTTGAGACCAGAATTTATTTTATTTTAGTCCTTTTTATTATTTGAGGCAAATTATTTTTTTGGGGTTTTGTCTTCTTTGGTGTCGAGTTTTGATCCGAGTGCGGCAGACATACAAAGCTCTGAATCAAAGTTAATTTTCTTGGTGAGCAATTTTTTGTCGCCAATTATTTTGACGCCGATCTTAGGGAATGAATTTAGTAAACCTTTTTCAACTAAAGTGTTTAAGCTGACAGTTTCGCCGTCTTTATAGAATTCTTCTATGCGTTTTATGTTAATGGAAGTAGGTTTTATTCTGTGGCTTTTGAAGCCGCGGATTTTTGGTAATCTTTGAATCAAAGATGTTTGACCACCTTCAAAACGGTTTGGGATATTGAAGCCGCTTCTTGATTTTTGGCCTTTTGTGCCGCGTCCGGCAGTTTTACCGCGTCCGGCAGAGATGCCGCGTCCTACTCTTGTTTTTGCCTTTTTAAAAGGTGTAGAAATATCATGTAATTGCATTTTATTCCTTTCCTCTAACCTTTAGACTGCTCAAACAAGTTAATGTAGCCTGGGCGATATTTATTTTAGTGGCGCTGCCAATCACTTTAGCGTTGAGATCACGAATTCCGGCAAGATCAGCGACTATTCTAACAGCGCTACCGGCAATGATTGAAGTACCTTCTTTAGCCGGCTTGAGGATAATTTTGGCACGATCCATTTTGACAGCGATTTCATGAGGAATAGTACCGTTTACAATCGGAATATTTATTAAATTTTTTTTAGCTTGGATGGTAGCTTTGTTGACAGCGATCGCGACTTCATTTGCTTTGGCGACACCCATTCCAACGCGGCCATTTTTATCTCCGGCAATAACAAGGGTGCGGAAACGGATACGTCGTCCGCCTTTTACGGTGCGGGAAATACGGTCAACTTCAAGAACAACGGTAGAAATTTCGCTTGGCGCTTTAACTTGTTGTGTTGTTTGTTTTTCTTTTTCCATCAAATCTCCTTAAAACTGAAGTCCTGCGCTACGCGCGCCTTCAGCAAGAGCGCTAACTCGACCGTGGTATTTGTAACCACCTCTATCAAATACGACAGTTTTTATTTTTTTATCAATAGCTTTTTGGGCGATAATTTTACCGACCTCAGAAGCAACTTCAGACGGGTTTTGTTTTTTTGCTTCAACTTCTTTATCTGAGGCGGAAACAATAGTTTGGCCTTTGATATCGTCAACCAATTGCACATAAATGTGATTTAATGAACGAAAAACTGATAGACGCGGTTTCTCTGCGGTGCCGGTTATTTTGGCTTTGATTCGGTTGTGACGATGTAATCTTTTTGTATTTCTTGATTCCATATTATTCTCCTAATCGACCTTACTTAGAGGTTTTACCAGCTTTTCGTCTGATAATTTCATCAATATATTTAATACCTTTACCTTTATACGGTTCTGGCGGTCTGACTTTTCTGATATCAGCGGCGACTTGGCCGACTAATTGCTTATCGATGCCGGAAATGGTGATAAGGGTGTTTTTTTCAACTTTGAATTCGATACCGACTGGAGCTGGGATAGCGACCGGATGAGTATAACCGACATGAAGGACTAGTTTAGCGCCTTCGAGTTGAGCGCGATAACCAACGCCTTTTAACTCAAGCTGTTTTGAGAAACCGGTAGTTGTGCCGATAATCATATTATTAATCAGATTTCTAGTTAAGCCGTGAAGAGCTCGAGATAATTTATCGTTGCTAAGTCTTTGGACGTTTAATGTGGCATCATTTTTAATAACAGCGACATTTTGGTGATATTTAAAGTTTAGTTCACCTTTAGGGCCTTTGATGGTAATATTTCGTCCATCTAAAGTAACATCAACACTGCTTGGCAACTGGATGGGTTGTTTTCCTATTCTTGACATTTATATTCTCCTTAAGGCTTTACCAAACCTTGCAAATAATTTCTCCGCCAACGCCTTTTTTGCGGGCATCTCGACCACTCATGATACCTTGCGGGGTTGAAAGCACAACTAAGCCAAAACCGGAAAGTACTCGTGGGATTTTGTTAGCGTGGGTGTAAATACGTAAGCCGGGTTTGCTAACTCTTTCGATGTGTTGAATCGCTGGATTGGTCTGCTTATAGAGCAATTCGACTTTGATTGTGCTTGTGCCTTTTTTTGTTTTTAATTTGTAGTCGGCAATGAAGCCTTCTTTTTTCAATACTTCCAAGATGGACTTCTTGAGATTTGATGCAGGGATCTCGACTGAAGGCTCTTTATTTGCGATTGCATTTCGCATTCTTGTTAACATGTCGCCAATTGGATCAATAATCATAACTCACTCCCTTACCATGAAGACTTAGTTACACCAGGTATCTCGCCGCGTGAAGCGCGTTCTCTGAAACAAATGCGGCAAAGACCGAAGCGTCGGAGATAACCGTGCGGTCGACCACAGAGCTTACAACGGTTTTTAGCTCTAACTGAAAATTTTGGTTTTCTGCTTGATTTTACAATTTGACTTGTTTTAGCCATTATTGCTCCTTACTGAATGGAAAGCCTAAACTGCTTAATAAGGCTTTGCCTTCTTCTGGGGTCTTGGCTGTGGTCGAAACACAGACTTGAAGACCATGGATAAATTCGACCGAATCATAAGGAATTTCAGGGAAAATGGTATGCTCTTTGATACCTAATGTGTAATTTCCCTGTCTATCAAAAGCTTTTGAAGGGGCCCCGCGGAAATCGCGAATGCGAGGTAAGACAACTGTAACTAACCTGTCGATAAAATCATACATTTTATCGCCGCGGAGAGTAACTGAAAGACCAATCTTTTCTCCTTCTCTTATTTTAAAGCCAGCGATTGATTTCTTAGCTTTATTAAAAACTGGTTTTTGACCGGAGATTATTCCAAGATTTTTAACGATCTGGTCAGTTTGACCAGGTTTACTAATGCTTGAACCAATTCCAACATTAATAGTAACTTTAGTTACTTTCGGAACCTGGAGAACATTGGTATAGCCAAACTGTTCTTTCATTTTTTTAACGATTTCATTTTTATATAATTTCTGTATTCTATTCATCATCTTACTCCTGGTCAAGCGAAGCGCCGCATTTGCGACAAACGCGCGTCTTACCTTTTTCGGTAACTTTGTGTGAAACTTTAACGGCTTTTGAGCAGTGCGGACAGATAACTAAAACGTTTGAAATATCAAGAGGTTTTGTTACGTCGATGATGCCACCGGTCGGGTTGAGTTTGCTTGGCTTAACATGTTTTTTGGAAATGTTAACACCCTCGATTACTAATTTGTTTTCATCTTTGATCACACGCTGGACTTTCCCTGTTTTATTTCTGTCTTTGCCAGCGATAACCAAGACGGTATCTTGTCGTTTAATATTCATTACAATACCTCCGGTGCTAGAGAGACAATTTTGGTGTGGCCTTGTTCGCGAAGTTCGCGAGCGACTGGACCAAAAATACGGGTACCTCTTGGGGTTTTATCGTTATTAATGACAACAGCGGCGTTTTCATCGAATCTGATAGATGAGCCGTCGCTTCTTTGATATGGTTGGGTTTGTCTGACAAGGATGGCTTTTACAACTTCTTTTTTCTTAACATTAGCACGCGGGATGGCGGTTTTTACAGAACAGACGACAATATCGCCAATTTTAGCTGCATTTTGTTTTCTACCGCCGAGTACTCTAATAACCATCAATTCGCGAGCGCCTGAGTTGTCGGCAACTTTTAATCTTGTGTATGGTTGAATCATTATTTTCCTCCCTCTTTAGACTCCGTGCGGGCGGTAATGATCCAACTTTTTTCTTTTGACATTGGTTTGGTTTCAGTGATTACAACTGCTTCGCCGGCTTTGTATTTGTTGTCAGGATTTCCTACCTTAAAACGTTTAGTAACACGGAATTTTTTGTGATACAAAGGGTGTTGTTTCATGGTGTGGACTGCAACAATCGCAGTTTTTTCCATTTTGTCGGATACAATTGTGCCTATCTTTGTTTTTGCCATTTGTTACTCCTTAGAAGATTTACCATCTTCTTGAATTGCCTCTTCAGCTTTTTGGTTTAAAACCGTTAAAGTTTGGGCAATATGTTGTCTGGCGGTACGGATTTCACGGTAATTGCCAGTTTTACCCATTTCTAAATCTTTGCGAAGTTCGACCAATTTTACACGATTTTTTGCAAGATTTTCGGAAAGCTGTTTTATATTTTTATTTTGTAATTCTTTGAAAAATTCTTTTGACTTCATGATTATTCCTCTTCATCTCGGATTACGAATTTGCATTTAACGGGAAGTTTGTGCATTGCTAAACGCATAGCTTCACGGGCTACTTCTTGAGGAACACCCGACATTTCAAACATTACTTGTCCTGGTTTGACAGTAGCTACAAAGTGGTCTAATGAGCCTTTTCCGCCACCCATACGAGTTTCGCCTGGTTGGGCGGTAACAGGTTTATCCGGGAAAAGACGAATCCATACTTCTCCGCCACGTTTGATATATCTGGTCATGGCGCGACGAGCTGACTCGATTTGTCGAGAAGTGATCCAGTTTCTTTCCATACTTTTAAGACCATATTGGCCAAAATTTACAGCTGTACCACGGGTGGCAACTCCGCCCATTTTTCCGCGACTAACTTTTCTGTGTTTTAATTTTTTTGGCATTAACATAATGAATCTCCGTCCTCAATTATTCTTCTGTTTCTCTTTCACCATGGTAAATCCAAACTTTAACACCAATTACACCGTATGTGGTTACTGCATGGTAAACAGCATAATCAATGTCAGCGCGGATATTGCCTAAGGGTACATTGCCGAGGATGAATTTTTCACCGCGGGCGATCTCAGCGCCGTTCAATCTACCGGACGCGCTGATTTTTATACCTTTTGCACCCTTAGCCATGGTTTTTTCTAAAGCTTGTTTGATGGCTCTGCGGTAAGCAACGCGACGGGAAATTTGGGAGCCGATATTTTGAGCGACTAGCGAAGCAGATAATTCGGGATTTTTGATTTCGATGATTTCAAGCTTAATTCTTTGTTTTGGATAGGTCTTATAAAATTCTTTTTCGACAGATTCTTTTAAAGCATTTATACCTTGTCCGGAGCGTCCAATAATGATACCGGGACGAGCGGAATATACTTTGACTGTGATATTGTCTCTGTTTCTTTCAACTTCAACTTTTTCGACAGCGGAGTTAGTGCCAAGTCTTTTTGTAATAAAATCTCTAACTTTTATGTCCTCGACTAAAAATTGGGCGTAATTTCTCTTTGCGAACCATTTACTGGTCCAACTCTTTGTCTCTGTTAAGCGGAGGCTTATTGGATTAACTTTTTGTCCCATTATTTCTCCTCGCTGGCAATTTTAGCTTGTTTTGTTTCTTCAGTTTTTTTATCTGTTTTTTCTTCAACCTTAACTTCAGAGGTTTCTTTTTTGGCAGCCTTTTTGTCTTCAGTTTTTGTAATTTCTTTTTCGGATAAAGTGATAACAATATGGCTCATCCTTTTCTTTACGACTGAAGCGCGACCGCGAGCCATGTAAACTCGGCGCTTGAGAGCCGGGCCTTCGTTGACCATTAAAGTTTTGATGAATGAATTATCAAGAGCCATATTGGCCTCTTTGGCAGCGCCGATAGCTGACTGAAGAGTTTTGGCTATGTCTTGAGCAGCCGCTTTTGGCACAAAACGTAGTTGATCAAGAGCTTTTTGGGCTTGCCAGCCGCGGACCAAGTCGGCTACTAAGCGTAACTTTCTTGGAGCGGTTCCGTTAAATTTTGTCTTTACTGTTACTTCCATGATTATTCCTTAATTATTTTCTACCTTTAGCGGCTTGTTCGCGGGCCATTTTACCACCGTGACCGCGAAATTTGCGGGTTGGAGCGAATTCGCCAAGCTTATGACCGACCATATCTTCGGTGACGAAGACTGAAATATGATCTTTACCATTATGAACAGCAAATGTTACACCGACCATTTCAGGAAAGATGGTGCTTTGTCTTGACCAAGTTTTAATAACAGTTTTCTCGCCAGGCTTAATAGCTGAAACTTTTTTCATTAATTTTTCGTCGATGAATGGGCCTTTTTTAAGTGATCTAGCCATATTTGCTCCTTAGCGTTTCTTACCTCTGCGTTTTACGATAAATTTATCAGAAAGTTTATTTTTGCGTGTTTTTTTGCCGATGGCCGGTTTACCCCAAGGTGTTTTTGGATGTTTTAGACCAATCGAAGTATTACCTTCACCGCCACCATGAGGGTGATCTACTGGGTTCATAGCTTTGCCGCGGACTTCCGGTCTTCGACCCATGTGACGTTTACGTCCGGCTTTGGCAATTTTAACATATGAATTGATTGTATTGCTTAAAGTACCGATCGAAGCGTAGCAATTGGCATGAATCATTCTGATTTCGCCGGATGGAAGTCTGACATGAGCGTAATCGCCGTCTTTAGCTAAAACAGTGGCACCAGAACCAGCGGCGCGAACAATCTTACCGCCTCTGGTTGGGACTAATTCGAGATTGTGGATGGTAACGCCGGTTGGGATGTTTTGGATTTTAATACGGTTACCAGCTTGAGCTTCGGCGGATTCTGAAGTGATAATCTTATCGCCGACTTTGAGTTCATTTGGAGCGAGAATATACGATTTTGGGCCGTCTTCATATTTGATAAGGGCGATAAAAGCGGTTCTATTCGGATCGTATTCTATAGCCTCAACAATTGCAGTGATGTCGAATCTTTGCTGTTTAAAGTCAACCAAACGATAACGACGCTTAGCGCCGCCTCCGCGATGGCGAATAGAGATTTTACCAGAGGCGTCGCGACCAGCATGTTTTTTCAAAGGCACAACCAAACTTTTCTCTGGCTTCTTTTTGGTGATAGCAGAGAAATCGGTGTATGACATTTTTCTTTGGCCGCTGGTTGTTGGTTTAATTTGTTTTAATGGCATAACTACTCCAAACTACTCTATTTCTTCGCTTCTTCTTTTTCTTGTTTTACTTCCATTTCGAAGCCGGGGATTTTTTGACCTTGTTTTAACGTGACGATAGCTTTTTTGACATCTTTTCTTTTACCCTGGATTCTTTTGAAAGTTTTGGTTTTACCTTTGGCGTTAATGATGTTTACATCGAGAACATTTACTTTGTAAAGCTTCTCAAGTTCTTTGGTAATTTCAATCTTGTTAGTGTTCGGACTTGCTTCAAAGATAAATTTACCATCAGAAGTGGATTGCATTGATTTTTCGGTGACTATTGGTCTTATAATAATTTCCATCGATTACTCCTTTGCCTGTTCAACTTCAGCTGGTTTTTCTTCTTTGTTTTCTTTCTTATCTTCATCTTCATGGTCGGTTATTTCAGAGGTAAAAGTCTCCTCGATTTTCTTGATACCTGCTTCGGTTGTTAAAATATAATCGTATTTTAGAACGTCAACAATATTTATACTGTCGAGCTTAATTGTTTTGATATACGGGACATTTGATGATGCTAGTTCAAAGTTTTCTTCGTGATTTGGAAGGATAGCGAGTACAGTGCCGTCGCTTGTTGGTAGAACGTCAAGAGCAGTCACAACAAGCTTGGTTTTTGGTTCATCGATAGCAACACTGTCTAATATGACTAATTTTTTATTGGAAACTTTATCGGACAAGGTCATTAATAAGGCTTTACGGCGCATTTTTTTGTTTAATTTTTGCGAATAATTTCTGTCATTGCGAGGACCAAAAACTGTTCCTCCGCCAGACCAGATAGGAGAACGAGAGGAACCGGCTCTAG
Source organism: uncultured Candidatus Saccharibacteria bacterium (assembly GCA_964482785.1). GTDB lineage: Bacteria > Patescibacteriota > UBA1384 > VFKW01 > VFKW01 > CAYZYR01. The sequence continues at coordinate 27,817 of CAYZYR010000004.1, forward strand.
CGCGACCTGTACCTTTTTGTTTCCAAGGCTTAGCGCCGCCACCAGCAATTTCGCCACGGGTTTTGGTGTGGGCGTTTGCCTGGCGATTATTTGCTAAAACGCAAACAACTGCCTGGTGGATTAATTGGTCATTTTTTTCTAGGCCAAACACCGCTTTATTTAATTTAATCTTTCCTTTTTCTTGTCCCTGCAAATCGTATATTTTTACTTGGCTCATCTTAAACTCCTTTGATAGTTAACAATGTGCCGCGTGAACCTGGAACTGAGCCAGCGATAACTAATAATTTTTCGTTTGGGCGGACTTCTAAAATTTTTAATTTTTTAACTGTAACATTTTCTGAACCCATATGACCAGCCATTTTCAGTCCTTTAAAAACACGCTGAGGATAACTTGAGCCGATCGAGCCGGGAGCACGATAGTTGTGTGAACCATGCGTTTTAGGGCCAGTATTAAAGTGATGGCGTTTTACTGTGCCGGCGAAACCTTTACCTTTTGAAATGCCCGAAACGTCGACGATGTCGCCAGTTTCAAATATTGAAACATTAATCTCAGTGCCGAGTTCCTGAGATTCGGCCACTTCTTTGGCTTCTTTGTACTCTTTGAGATATTTTAATGACTTATCAATACCGACTTTGGCAAGATGGCCTTTTTGGGGTTTTTTGATATGCTTGTCTAAATCATATCCGATTTGGATTGATGCGTTAGTATCTGTTTGTGAAATTTTTGTTATATAAACAGGTCCGGCCTCAATTACTGTGGCTGGAATGATTTTTCCTTTATCGTCGTATACGCGGGTCATGCCAATTTTTTTACCTAAAATGAATTTTCCCATATTGTCTCTTCCACTAAAACAACTTAGCGTCTAGAACTATTTCCGCTGCGGAAATGTTGTCTAGACAAGTACTTTCCATATTTAAAAGGTAGGCCTTTTTCTACCTGTTATATATTATCATATATAAGCGCTTAGTGTCAAGATCTCGACCGAATAAATTGAAAAAAGCGCCTATTGATGATATTTTAATATAGATGAATATAAAAATTAATCTTTATGCTTTTATCTTGGGACGGGAGCACAAAATAGCGCTAGCCGAATTGAAATCAACACTTTGGCGTCTCAATTTTATATATGAGATAAGGTTGATTGCGGGAAATATTGTTTTTGTTGAGATAAAAAATTTTGGCTTAAATGAGGCAACTGCTTTGATAAACCAGTTGGCGGGGACTATTAAGATATTTGAATGTTTATTTGAAACCCCTTTTGAAAAATTGAATGATTCATTTATAAAAACTAAAATAATAAGTCTTTTAGAGATTGGAACTGCTGATGTCGAAAATAAATTCGATTTTGGAATTTCGTCGTATGCTTTTTGGAATAAAGGATATGTTAATAAGTTAGGGATTGATATTAAACAGACTATGAAGGCCAAGCATATTAATCTTCGCTTTGTACAGTTGTCTGGCGGGCAGGAATTGACTTCTATCCAGACATTAAAAAACAAACTGCATATAAATGGCTGCGAGATCGGACTTTTTAAGGCTGGGATTGGGAAATTGATAGCTTTGAATAACCCGGAAGATTGGGTAAAAATCGATTATAAAAAGCCGGTTGCTGATAAATTTAGCGGGATGGTGCCACCTAAGTTGGCCCGAATGTTAGTTAATATTGGACTTGGAATCTCTGAAAAAGATAAACTAGATGAGACATTGATGATTGATAGTTTTTGCGGTTCGGGGAATATTGTTTTAGAACAGATGAGGTTGGGTTTTGATGTTGTAGCAAGCGACATTTCGGAGCGAGCGGTTGGCGATACTATTAAAAATGTCGAGTGGTTAAAAGAATATTATAGTCTTGGGAATAAGGCCGATGTTTTTATTTGCGACTCCACTGGGAGTGATTATGCGAATAAATTGGAAAGATATGGTGATAAGTATAGTCAATTTATATTTGTGTGTGAGCCTTCTTTAGGCAAACCGAAAAAGTTCAAAAATAATTATAGTTCGACGGTTAATGAATATTCGGAAATTAGAAATCTCTATGTTAATTTTTTAAAGAATATAGCTGGATTTGCAAAAAATAAAGGTGTTTTTTTAGTGATTATTTTTCCGGTGGTTGAGACAGCTGAAGAGCAAAACTATAATTTGTTTAAGATTTGCCGACCTGACGTTGAAAGAGCGGGGTTTAAACAAATCGGCTCTTCTTTGCTTTATGGGAGAGATTATCAGGTAGTGAAGAGAGAGATTGTTTTATTGAAATGGCATTGACTTTTAATACTTATAGAGTTTAGAAATACTGTGCTTTTTTAAATTTATTGTAAAGAATGGCGGTCATATACTAAAAAGTCCTCTAGTTGGAGGACTTTTTAGTACTTATTTAAGTTGCTTAGGTTTTGATTTCAATATCTACGCCAGTTGGAAGATCTAAGCTCATAAGGGCATCAATGGTTTTTGGCGTTGGATCCAAAACATCGATAATTCTTTTATGAGTGCGCATTTCAAACTGTTCGCGAGAATCTTTGTGAACAAAAGTTGAACGCAGAGTGGTAATTTTGTTTTTCTCAGTTGGCAAAGGGATGGGACCGATTACCATAGCTCCAGTTCGCTCTGCGGTATCAAGAATTCTTCTTGAAGATTTGTCGATAATTCGGTAATCGTAACCTTTAAGTCGAATACGAATACGTTGTTTGTTTTTGTTGTCAGCGGTTTTCTTTGTAGTCGCCATACTCTTTACCTTTGTGATTATTTAACGATCTTTGTTACGACACCAGCACCAACTGTTCGACCGCCTTCGCGAATAGCAAAGCGCATACCTTCTTCCATAGCGATTGGTTGAATTAATTTAACCTTGAAAGAAACTGTGTCACCAGGCGATACCATTTCAACATCAGCTGGAAGCTCAACTTCACCGGTTACATCGGTTGTACGGATGTAGAATTGTGGTTTGTAGCCTTTGAAGAATGGAGTGTGACGGCCACCTTCATCTTTAGTTAAGATGTAAACTTCAGCTTCGAATTCGGTGTGAGGAGTAATTGAGCCTGGTTTAACAATAACCATGCCGCGCTCGATGTCGTCTTTTTCGACGCCGCGGAGAAGTAGGCCAACATTATCACCTGCTCTACCTTCATCAAGCATTTTTCTGAACATTTCGACGCCGGTTACAACAGTTTTTGAGGATTTTGGATGAATACCAACTAATTCTACTTCTTCATTAACCTTAACGATACCTCTCTCGATACGTCCGGTAGCGACTGTACCGCGTCCTTTGATTGAGAAAACATCTTCAACAGGCATCAGGAATGGTTTGTCGATGTCTCTTTGTGGTTCTGGAACATATTCGTCGAGTTTGGCGATTAATTCAGTGATTTTTTCTTCATATTCAGCGTTGCCTTCGAAAGCTTTGAGAGCTGAACCGCGAATAACTGGGACTTCATCGCCTGGGAATTCATATTTTTTTAAGAGATCACGAACTTCTTCTTCCACTAAATCGAGAAGATCTGGATCATCAACTTGATCACATTTATTTAAGAAAACAACCATATAAGGAACACCAACTTGGTGAGCTAAAAGGATGTGCTCACGAGTTTGAGGCATTGGACCATCAGCTGCTGATACAACGAGGATAGCGGCGTCCATTTGAGCGGCGCCGGTGATCATGTTCTTAACATAGTCAGCATGCCCTGGACAGTCAACATGAGCATAGTGGCGTTTTTCTGATTGATATTCTACATGATATGTAGCAATGGTAATCCCGCGAGTTTTTTCTTCTGGTGCGTTGTCGATTTGATCGACTGGCTTAGCGTCGGCAAGACCTTTTTTAGCAAGTACGGTTGTAATTGCTGCGGTTAAAGTAGTCTTACCATGGTCAACGTGACCGATTGTACCCACATTTACGTGTGGTTTGGTGCGTTCGAATTTCTCAGCGGCCATGGATTACTCCTTTCTTAGTGGACAACAGACAACATACTAGCATTGCTAATATGTTGTTGTTTGTATTGATTTGCTTCTTATTTATACTACTATTTAATTTCACTTTAGTCAATAGCTTTCTTGGTAATTTTACTTCTTGACACGTCCTTCGACAACTTTCTGGGAAATGTGGGTTGGGACTTCCTCATATGAATCGAATTCCATGGTATATGAAGCACGACCTTGGGACATTGATCTTAGTTGAGTGGCATAGCCGAACATCTCTGACAGAGGGACCATAACATTAATTACTTTAGCGTTGGCGCGATCTTCAATGTTCAAAATGCGACCTCTTTTACTGTTGAGATCACCGACAACTGAGCCCATAAAGTCTTCTGGAGTTACAACTTCAACTTTCATCATTGGTTCAAGTAGGGTGATACCTGCGTGTTTAACTGCTTCCTGAACGGCCATCGAGCCGGCGATTTGGAAAGCCATTTCTGAAGAGTCGACCTCGTGAAAACTACCATCGTATAGTGTGACTTTGGTGTCGATGATGGGATAGCCGGCAAGAACACCTTTTTCGAGAGCCTCTTTGATACCCTTTTCGGCCGGGCCAATGTACTCTTTGGGAATAGTACCGCCGACAATCTTATTGACAAACTCAAACCCAATGCCTTTTTCGGCTGGTTCAATCTCAATCCAAACGTGGCCATATTGACCGCGGCCACCAGTTTGACGGATAAATTTCCCTTCAGCTTTAGCGTTATGTTTAATGGCTTCGCGATAAGCAACCTGGGGCTGTCCGACATTTGCTTCAACTTTAAATTCGCGTTTCATTCTATCAACGATAATGTCTAAGTGAAGTTCGCCCATTCCAGCGATTAAAGTCTGATTTGTTTCGGCATCGGAGGAAACTTTGAATGTTGGATCTTCAGCGGCGAGTCTTTGCAAGGCGATACTCATTTTTTCTTGATCGGCTTTGGTTTTAGGTTCGATAGCAATTTGGATAACTGGTTCGGGAAATTCGATAGCTTCAAGAACGACTTGGTTATTTTCATTGCATAAAGTGTCGCCAGTAGTTGTGTATTTTAAGCCGACAGCGGCGGCGATTTCACCGGCATATACCTCTTCAACATCTTCACGATGATTGGCGTGCATTCTTAGAATTCTACCAATGCGTTCTTTTTCACCTTTGGTTGCGTTCATGACATAAGAACCAGCTTTTAAGACACCAGAATAAACACGGAAAAAAGTCAGCGAACCGACGAATGGATCGGCGGCAACTTTGAAGGCAAGAGCGGCGAAAGGCTCTTCATCGGATGAGTGCTTTTCAACTTCTTCGCCGGTTTTTGGCTTCACGCCTTTGATTGAAGGAATGTCGATCGGCGAAGGTAAATAATAAACTACAGCATCGAGCAAAGGCTGAATACCTTTATTTTTGAGGGCTGTGCCGGTTATGACGGGGAATATTTTATTGTCGATAACGGCTTTGCGAAGAGCTACTCTGAGCTCGTCGACTGAAATCTCATTGCCCTCAAGATATTTTTCCATTAAGGCATCATTAGTTTCAGCGATTTTTTCGACTAAATGTTCACGCCATGTTTCAGCGTCGGCTTTTAGGTTTTCCGGAATAGGAACTTCTTTATAACCAGCGCCGAGTTTGTCAGTCCAAACATAGCCAACCATTTTTATAAGGTCGATGACGCCTTCCATTTTGTCTTCTTGTCCGATGGGGATTTGGATAGGAATGGCGTTGGCACCTAAGCGATTAATGATAGATTGATAAGATTTAAAGAAATCGGCGCCGATGCGGTCGAGTTTATTAATGAAACAAATGCGAGGGACATGGAACTTGTCGGCCTGACGCCAGACAGTTTCTGACTGAGATTCAACACCGGCGACACCATCAAACACAGTAACGGCACCGTCTAGAACGCGGAGAGATCGTTGCACTTCGACTGTGAAGTCGATGTGGCCGGGGGTGTCGATGATGTTGAAACGATGCTTGTCACTTTTATTATCGGTTGGACACCAGAAACAAGTTGTAGCAGCTGATGTGATAGTGATGCCTCTTTCCTGTTCTTGCTCCATCCAGTCCATGACTGCGGCGCCTTCGTGCACTTCACCGATTTTGTAAGTTACACCAGTATAATAAAGAACACGCTCGGTTACAGTGGTTTTACCGGCGTCGATGTGAGCGATGATTCCAATATTTCTTGTTTTTTCTAAAGGGTATTCTCGAGGCATATTGCTCCTTAAAAGGGTTGTTAATATTTTATATTTTTTATGATTACTTGCATTGGAGGATTGTCTGCGGTCTTTTATATTTTCTAAACAACTCTCAGAAGAGAGCGTTGGAAAACACTCTCTTCTTGAGAATTCTTTAAATTACATTCTGGCAAAATGAACAAAAGCCTTGTTTGCTTCTGCCATTTTATGCATTTCTTCCTTTTTCTTCATAGCAGAGCCGGTTTCGTTGTAACTGTCGACGATTTCTTCAGATAAAAAAAGATCAAAAGATTTACCTTGGCGCGAGCGAGCGGCATTTATAATCCAACGCATAGCGAGAGCGATTTTGCGATCTTGGCGAACTTCCATCGGAACTTGGTAAGTGGCGCCGCCAATGCGTTTTGATCTGACTTCAAGTTGCGGGCAAGCATTTTTGATGGCGGTTTCGAAAACCATAATTGGGTCTAATTTGGTTTTTTTACCGACTTCTTCTAAGGCTTTATAGACAAGATTTTGAGCGGTGGCTTTTTTGCCGTCTAACATTATTTTATTGATAAGTCTGGCCACTAAAATATTGCCGTATTTTGCATCAGGTTTGAGCGGGTGTCTTTTTATTGCGTTTCTACCTCTCATTTATTACTCCTTATCGTCCGATGGTTTTTTTGCTCCATAGACACTTCGACCGCGTTTTCTGTTTTGAACGCCGGCAGTATCATATTTTCCACGAATAATGTGATAACGTACGCCTGGCAAGTCTTTTACACGTCCACCACGGACTAAAACAACTGAGTGTTCTTGCAAATTATGTCCAATACCTGGAATGTAAGCAGTAACTTCCTGGCCAGAAGTAAGGCGGACACGAGCGATCTTACGCAAAGCAGAGTTTGGTTTTTTTGGTGTAACAGTGGTCACTTTAACGCATACGCCTCTTAAGAATGGTCGTCCTTCTGTGAGAATGATAGGTTTATTCTTTAAGTGGTTGAATGCTCTGTGCATTGCGGGCGCTTTTGATTTTTTTATCTTGGAGGATCTGCCTCCGCGGACTAACTGTTGTATTGTTGGCATCTGAATACCTTTCTAAATTCTTAACAATTTTACAATATTTTTCCTATTTTATCAAGCAATTATTCTGTGACTTGGTAGCCAGTACCAGCTGGGATTAGCTTGCCGATAATGACGTTTTCTTTTAACCCAAGGAGATTATCGGTTGCACCTCTGATGGCAGCACCAATTAAGACACTGGTTGTTTCCTGAAAGGAAGCGGCGGAGAGGAAACTTTCGGTGTTAAGAGATACTCTTGTAATTCCAAGTACTATTTGCTCGCATTCGACCTTTTGTTGGCCATGCTTGACTAATTCTTCGTTCAATCTTTCAACTTTTAATTTATCAGTGATTTGACCAGGGATTAGATCTGAGTCTCCGCCATCTTTGACGCGGACTTTGGAGAACATTTCTCGAACTATTATTTCGATGTGTTTGTCATTAATAGCCTGTCCCTGTGTTGAATAAATTTCTTGGACACCCTGGATAATATAGCTTTGCGTTTCTTCGGCGCCTTTGAGTTCAATGGCTTGAGTTAAATCAAGGTGGCCTTCAGTTAATTCTTGTCCGCAATCGATATTGTCGCCGTGCCTTACTTTCATGACAGCAGTGGGAGAAATTTGATATTCGGCAATTATCGGCTTAAGAGCAGTGATAACAGCTGTTTTGTTCTTAATTTGTATTCTACCACTTAGGCTGGCGCGGACAGCTTTTTGATTTGTGGCGACAGCAATAACCTGTTTTGGTTTAATTGTTTCGGCGTCTTCAACTGAGAATTTGTACGGAACATCTATATTAATAGTTTCGGTCGGGATCTCTTTTGAGGTGACAGTTATTATTCTTTGATCTTTTTCTTCTTTAATGGTAACTTTACCGGCAATTTCTGAAATGACGGCTGGAGTTCTTGGCGGTCTGGCTTCAAATAGTTCTTCAACACGAGGAAGACCGGTTGTAATATCGGCTCCAGATACTCCTCCAAGGTGGAAAGTACGCATTGTTAATTGTGTGCCAGGCTCACCAATGGCTTGAGCAGCCATGATGCCGACAGCTTCACCGTGTTTAACCAATTTACCGCTGGCCAGATCTCGGCCGTAACAGTGCTGACAGATACCACGCTCAGCAACACATGTCATTGGAGATCTGATTTCAACCTCAGTGATTCCTTCATTTATGATTTCTTTGGCCAAATCTTCGTCGATGAGAGTATTGGCAGCGATGGTGCCTTTTTTCTTTTTGATTGGTTTAAGGGTGACACGTCCAAGCAATCTGTTTTCAAAAGACTCACCCATTGTTTCACTTTCTTCGGCTTTAATGAGAATGCCTTTAGTGCTACCGCAGTCAACCGAGCTGATGATCATATCCTGAGCGACGTCGATTAGGCGGCGGGTCAAATAACCGGCATCTGAAGTTTTAAGAGCGGTATCGGATCTGCCTTTTCTGGCGCCGTGAGATGAGATGAAGTATTCGAACACAGACAAGCCTTCCTTAAAGTTTGATTTGATTGGAAGTTCGATAATGTCACCGGCTGGATTTACAACCAAACCTTTCATACCGCACATCTGGATGAGCTGGGCAAATGAACCGCGGGCGCCGGAAGATACCATTATATAAACTGGGTTTTGTTTGTCGACTTCTTGGTGAAGGACTTGTTCGATCTCGGCCTTTGCCTGAGTCCATGCTTCGATAGTCTTTTGGGATCTTTCGGTGTCAGAGATCAAACCACGTCTGAATTGTTTATTGACTTGCTCAACAAGAGCTTCTTTTTCTTTGATGATGTTGTATTTTTTCTTTGGGATATGTAGATCTTCTACAGAAATAGTGGCACCTGATAAGGTTGAATATTTGAAACCGATGGCCATGATGTCATCAACGAGTTTAGAAGTAATATCGGTTCCGAGTTCGCGGAATGATCTATTAACAATTTTTTTGAGTTTTTTGGAATCCATTTCTTCGTTTACATACTGCAGCTCTTCTGGAATAACATTATTGAAGAGAATACGACCAACACTGGTCTCTATAATTTCGCTATTCATCCTAACTTTGATTTTGGCACGGTAATGGAGAAATCCTTGTTGATAAGCGAGGATGGCTTCATTTTTGCCGGCGAAGATCTTACCTTCACCTTGAGCGCCAGGAGCGAAAGTTGTGAGGTAGTAACAACCCATGACCATATCTTGGCGAGGCATAACGACAGGTTCACCGGAAGCTGGTTTTAGAAGGTTTCGAGAAGCGAGCATTAGATTATTGGCTTCGGCGACAGCTTGAGTTGACAATGGGACATGAACTGCCATCTGATCACCATCGAAGTCAGCATTAAAGGCAGGGCAAACTAATGGATGGACTTGAATAGCTTTACCTTCGATCAAAACAGGTTGAAAAGCCTGAATGCCTAGACGGTGTAAAGTTGGAGCCCTATTCAAAAGAACGTGAGATTGGATGGTAATTCTTTCGAGAATGTCCCAAACCTCCGGAGTTTGTCTTTCAATAAGTCTAGTGGCATTTTTTACATTGTGAACATAACCTTCGCCAATTAATTTTGAAATGACAAATGGTTTAAATAATTCAAGAGCCATAATTTTTGGGAGACCGCATTGATGGAGCTTTAGGTCTGGACCAACAACAATAACAGAACGGCCGGAGTAATCAACACGTTTACCTAAAAGGTTTTGACGGAAGCGACCTTGTTTACCTCTGAGCATGTCTGAGAGAGATCTTAGCTTTCTTTGAGTGCCGGTTGAAGCGGCGCGGCCATGACGGGCAGCATTGTCTATCAAGGCATCGACAGCTTCTTGGAGCATGCGCTTTTCATTTCTTTGAATGACCTCAGGGGCACCTTGAGAAATCAGTCTTTTTAGGCGATTATTTCTATTCAAGACTCGGCGGTAGAGATCATTTAGATCTGAAGCGGCAAAACGTCCGCCATCTAATTGGACCATTGGTCTTAGATCGGGCGGAATGACGGGAAGGCGAACCATAACCAACCATTCTGGACCGACGCCGGCTAATTTCATATTTGTCAAAAGCTGCAGTCTTTTCAAGAGTCTTCGTTTTGTGGCGCCGATGGTTTGTTTGACTTCCTGTTCAAGATCGGCGATAGTGCCGTCGAGATCCATCTTTTTAAGGAGCTCGTAAACGGCTTCAGCGCCAATTCCGACTCGAACGATGCGGCCGTATCTCATTGATAATTCATGATATTGGGCTTCGGAGAGAACCTTTTTGATCTGCAGGGAATCAATTTCGGATTTTCTTTGTTTGTAGTTTGCTTCGAGCGACAAGACTTCCGGATCTTGAGTTGTCTTTCCGGCTTTAATGTATTGATCTTTGATTTCGCGATATTCGGCTTCAAGTTGGAGCTTAGCCTGATCAACGATATCTTGATTTATGTCAAGAATGACGAAGCCGGCAAAATAGACGATCTTTTCTAAATCAGAGAGTGACAGATCGAGGATTAAACCGAGAGTGCTTGGTACACCGCGGACATACCAGATGTGTCCGACTGGGACAGCGAGATCAATATGACCCATTCTCTCGCGGCGAACACCTGATCGAGTGACTTCGACGCCACATTTGTCGCAGATTACGCCTTTGTAGCGGATTTTTTTATACTTACCGCAGTAACATTCCCAGTCTTTGGTTGGGCCAAAGATGCGTTCATCAAATAAACCTTCGCGTTCTGGTTTCTGGGTGCGATAGTTGATGGTTTCTGGCTTGGTAACCTCGCCATATGACCATTCTTGGATTTTTTCAGGACTGGCGACAGAGATGCGGATGCCGGCAAAGTCATTTAACTTGGGTATAGTTTCACCTGTTAATAAATTTGCTGAAATTTGTGTAGTGTTTTGTTCTGACATTTCGCGCTCCTTATTCTTCACTCATTACTTCTTCAGGGGATGCGACTGGGGGTTCGACCTCTTGATTTGATAATAATTCAGTGACTAAGCTGTCTTCTTCGTCGATTGGCTCTTCAGTTTCTTCATCTTCTTCTTTGACGTGAGACTTAGCGATTTCTGCTGCTTTGACTTTCTTTTCGGCATCGTCGGCGATTTGAACTTCATCTCTAGTTATAATGTCTACGCTTAGACCGAGGCTTTGGAGTTCTCGAACCAAGACATGGAATGAAGCGGGAATTGATGGTTTTTGGATTTCTTCGCCGCGGATGATGGCTTCATATGATTTGGAGCGGCCGATAACATCGTCGGATTTAATGGTGATCATTTCTTGAAGAGTATGAGCGGCTCCGTAACCTTCAAGAGCCCAGACTTCCATTTCTCCAAATCTTTGTCCGCCGAATTGAGCTTTACCACCAAGAGGCTGTTGAGTAACCATCGAGTAAGGGCCAGTTGAACGGGCGTGCATTTTATCATCGACTAAGTGGATGAGTTTCAATATATAATTGATGCCGACGGTTGTTTTTTGGTCGAATGGCTCGCCAGTGCGGCCATCGTAAAGCTGAGTTTTACCGTTTTCTGGCAATCCGGCTTTCTTGAGTTCTTCTTTAATTTGTTCGACAGTGACAGACTCGAAAACTGGGGTAGAAACGCGATAACCAAGAGCGTGAGCGGCCCATCCTAAATGAGTTTCAAGGAGCTGGCCGAGATTCATACGAGAAATAACGCCTAATGGGTTTAAGATGATATCGATCGGAGTGCCGTCGGACAGAAATGGCATGTCTGCTTCAGGGAGAATCTTGGCGATAACACCTTTGTTACCGTGGCGACCGGCCAATTTATCACCAACAGAAATTTTTCTAAGCTGGGCAATTGAAATCTCAACAATTCGACTGACGCCGGCTGGGAGTTCATCGCCTTTTTCTTTTTTATCAAATATTTTAACATCAACGACTTTTCCTCTTTCGCCATGGGGGAGACGCAGAGAAGTATCTTTAACATCTTTGGCTTTTTCGCCAAAGATGGCGCGAAGAAGTTTTTCTTCGGCAGATAATTCGGCCTCACCCTTTGGGGTTATTTTACCGACTAGGATGTCGCCGGCTGAAACTTCGGCGCCGATTCTAACTATTCCTTGCTCATCAAGATTAGCAAGAGCCTCTTCTCCAACATTTGGGATGTCACGAGTGATTTCTTCCGGCCCTAACTTGGTGTCGCGAACTTCGATTGAATATTTTTCAATGTGAATGGAAGTATAACGATCATTTCTTACTAATCGTTCTGAAAGAATAATGGCGTCTTCGTAATTTCCGCCGCCCCATGACATGTAAGCACAGAGGACATTTTGGCCGAGGGCTAATTCGCCTTTTTCGGTGGCGGAACTGTCGGCGATAACATCATTTTTCTTGACAGTGTCCCCTACTTTGACGGTCGGCTTTTGATTGATACAGGTAGCTTGGTTTGATCGGACAAATTTTCTTAAATCATATTTTTTAATGCCTGACTGGCTCTTGATTTCGATGACGCCGGAGTCGGTGTAGATAACTTCACCGTCTTCGTCGGCAATCACCAGCTGACCAGAATCGTGGACAGCGAATTCAACACCGGTTCCGACTACTGGAGCCTGTGGTTTGACGACTGGTACAGCCTGGCGTTCCATATTTGATCCCATCATGGAACGAGCGCCTTCGTCGTGCTCTAGGAATGGGATCAAAGATGCAGAAACGCTTACAGTTTGTTTTGGGGTGACGTCAATGTATTGGATTTGGTCGGAAGACTCGACAACAGACTCACCGAGCTTTCTAACGATGTTTTTGGCATCAGTAATATAACCGTTTTTATCAAGTTTAGTTGAAGCTGGGGCGATGATATATTTATCTTCGTCAGCGGCGTCAAGATAGACGATTTCTTTGGTCGCTTTTGGCTTGCCATCTTTACCTTTTTCGACTTTTAAGTAAGGAGATTCGATAAAACCATACTCGTTAATTCTGGCGTAAGTGGCGAGTTGGGAAACTAGGCCGATGTTTGGGCCTTCAGGGCTGGTGATAGGACAGATACGGCCATAGTGAGAGCGGTGCACATCGCGGACTTCAAAGCCGGCACGTTCGCGAGATAAACCACCAGGCCCAGTAGCAGCTAATCTTCTTTTATGCTCGAGTTCGGCTAATGGATTTGTTTGATCCATAAATTGGCAAAGCTGAGAGGAGGCGAAGAATTCTTGCAAAATAGCGGCGATCGGGCGCGAGTTGATGAGTTGAGCCGGGGTGACAGACTCTGGATCGAGAACAGACATACGGTCTTTTATAATTCTTTCCATTCTAAGTAAACCGACACGAAGTCTACCTTGAACTAACTCACCGACGGCACGGATACGTCTATTTTTTAAATGGTCAATATCATCTGCTTTGGCCTGAGGGTTATTGTTGAGTCTGATAATCTCTTTGATAACTTCAACAATGTCTTCTTTTCTTAAAGTTCTGTTTTCAGAAGTGTCTTTGATGTTTATTTCGAGACGTTGATTGATTTTATAGCGTCCAACTTTCCCTAAATCATAACGCTTGGGATTGAAGAAAATAGCGTCGATAAATAATTTAGCTGATTCGTGAGTAGCTAAATCGCCCGGCCGTATACGTTTATAAACTTCAACCAAGGCTTCTTCATATGACTTAGCGGGATCTTTTTCTAGGGTTGATTTAATGTATTGACGATCTTTATTGGTGTCAACATCTTTAAATGTCTTTAAAATCTCTTCTGGATCATTCATTCCGAGAATTCTTAAAAATGTGGTTACAGGGATTTTTCTTTTGCGATCAACTTTGACGGAAATAACATCTCTCGTATTGGTTTCGAATTCGAGCCAGGCACCGCGAGATGGGATAATCTTGGCGCCGAAAAGTTTTCGGCCGTTTGATTCTTCATTAACAAAAAGTACGCCATATGATCTTACAATCTGAGAGACAACGACACGTTCAATGCCATTAATAATAAAGGTGCCGCGAGGGGTCATGAGAGGATAATCACCTAGAAAGACTTCGCTTTCTTTAGTTTTACCGGTGATTTTATTGGTGAGGATAGCACGACATCTCAGAGGAACTTTATAGGTTAGATTTTTACTGCGGGCGGTATGTTCGTCATACTTTGGTTGTTCGAGGCTATAGTCTTTAAACTCCAAAGACATGACTTTCCCACTGAAATCCTCAACTGGAGAGATTTCATCAAGGAGTTCTCTAATCCCTTCTTTAAACAGCCAGTCATAGCTTTCTGTTTGTATTTGAATAAGATTTGGAAGCGGAATATTTACCGCCCCGGCGGTAAAGCATTTGCGCTCAGCCATGAATACTCCTCTCGTTTAGTTAGTACTTTTGATTTATTTATTAGATATACAACACAAAATTCCCTCGACAAAGAGGGTTAGCCCATATTATTTATGTTATGGGATAATATTACTTGTGACAGTAAGGATTGAATTCAGTTTTCGCTCCGTCTTCTAATGCCTTCTATTGCATTATAACAGGGATGAGAATCTTGTCAAGAGCTATTTTTAATCACACCCTCCTCATCCTCAATCTCTCACGGATATAGGAGGTGTTCTTTACTT
>CAYZYR010000005.1:0-39989 GCA_964482785.1 uncultured Candidatus Saccharibacteria bacterium
AGACAAGGTGATAATGTGTATCATATACGCAGTGGTGACCTCGCTTCAGTGTCATCCACTTATAATATATTTGAAAACCGAATGGTTTTCAAGCTTTCCTTTCAAGGTACCCTGCGCCAAGAGCGCAGGGAAAAATCAAGTTTTAGTTGTTGCTTTTTGGTTTGCTATTTTCTATTCGGGCTTTTGTCATTTTTTTCTCTAATTGTTTTTAAGCATCATCAAATGCATATATTTTCCCATATAATCTTGAAATTGACTACTGTAGCCACCAAGGGTTCTTTAAACTAAAACGGAACAGACTTATCATTAAAGTGTTAACAAATAATGAAAGGAGGTCTGTTCCATGTTCAGTATAAAACAATTAACAATCGAGAGTAAATACCAAAAGATACTCGAAAACCTGGTTTTTGGTAACAAATTAGTTTGTCCTAAATGTAAAACCCCGCTTTTTTAATACAAAAAATAAGTATATAATTAGGTCATGAGTGATTTTTATAAAATTATTCTCGAGGTAGCAACCCCATTTTTCATAGGGTTTATTATTATGATAATTTTTATAATTAAGATGTCGAGGAATCACAAGGTTATGCCCCTTAATAATATTTCAACAGCAACAGCGTCTCTAAAAACGAATAATCATATTGGTTTGACGGCTCTACTCAAGCTTTTTAATATCAACTTACAAAATGTTGGGAACTACGAGTTTGGAAATAATACTGGGAAACTGTACAAGATAAATTTCGGGTTGTCTTTTATTGATTTACCTCAATTTAATTTCAACTATTTGGTATTGGAAATTCCTTGTCAAAAGAATTATGGTACGATGTTTATTTATGATAGGGCTCAGTCAGGGCAATTTGTAGAGATGAATTCTTACATAAGGGTTAAACATATAGAACTTGAGTCGAATGAGTTTAATGAAAAATATGAAATATTTTCACCTAATGAGCGATTGGCTTGGGAATTTTTTAGTCCTGATTTGATGGCCGTTATACTAGACAGTTCTCTTCCGCATTTTAGCATGAGCATATTCCCTAATTTTATAAATTGTTATTTGCCGTGTACTGATCCTTCAGATGCTAAACTTGAGGGGTTTGTTGGTATAGCTAAACAGATTTACCATATCGTTGGTTAAAAAACTAGGCTTTTTTTGATACAAATTTTTTTGCATTGAGACGCAGGGCTTGCGGCATGGGGTGCCTAAGTCTTTTTCGTAAGGATCGAGGGGGCTCGTTTCGATGCCGCCTCCTACGACCCTTACAATCCCGTACCCCTGCACGACTTCTTACGGAGCACAAAATACCAACTTCTGAAGGATATGTAATGAATTTGATACGAGAAGTGAACCAAGGGTCTATTATACACTTCCTAATATTTCTAGAGTGAATGTCCATGCTAAGTATGCAATATTTTCACTACAATTAACCTTATTTCTTATTACTACGCTAGGATGTATTAAATCTCTATAATCTTTTATGCCCGAGCATAGCTTTGAAAAATTTGCCGAAATTATCGATAAACCTGTTGCAATGTTAATAAGTTGAGTCAAGTATAAATGTTCAATTCCTGGGTATTTTTCTTTTGGATAATTTCTATAAAAGATTTTTTCAAGTTCTTGAGGTTTTTCCTGGTTTAGTCTATTTATGAGTACCTCCTCGATTATTCCTCCACATAATATACAGGCTGATTTCCAACTTTTAGCTGATAAATTTCGCTGTACCTCCTGCAAGTCGTTATATATCATGAATCTTAATGTTGGATTATTAATCTTTTTCGTTAAACGTTTAAGTTTGTTGTGATGTACTAATCTTTTAGTTTTTATTTCTTTGGTTAACTCTGACTTTTCTTTTTGGATCATATTTTTTAGACTTTCTATTAGAGGTTGTGGGTAAGTTGGCAGGTGCCTCATTTTTAGACAAAGTGTCTGCGTCTTGGGGTGTTGGTTATTAATGCTTTTAAATAATATTGTTCTCTAAATTTGATGGGTGAAGTTTTGAGGGAAGTGTGAATCCGGTGCTTGTTGTAGTAGTTGATCTGCAGATGGATCGCTTCGATCAGTTCTCCCCAGATTTCATATTGGTCGGGCAATCCTAAATCGAGTTTAAACTGGTAATAAAAAGACTCTTGAAAGCCGTTCTCCCAAGGATGACCTTTGGTGCTCATCGACGCCTGGATTTTGTTCTCCTCTAATATTTTAACATACTCGTAGGAATCGTACTCGCTGCCTTGGTCGGTGCGATGTTAACGCTATCTTTGTTTTATCCAGAGCCATTTTCAGGACTCCAATAACCAGATATTTGTCATGACTACCGGAGATATTCCAGCCCAATATCTCTCTGGTGAATAAATCCATGACGGTTGCTAGGTAAATGAATTTGCCTTGGAATCTTATATAGGTGAAGTCAGCTACCCAAATAGCATTCGGCCGAATCGAGCACATTCCTTTTATTAAATTGTCATAGACGTCCGGCGGTTTGTTTAGATTATTTGTCTTCCTTGGCCTTCTTACTCGTTTTTTGTAGGGCTTGAGGCTAAACTTCTTCATTATCCGAAGAGATTTCTTTTAGTTGATTCCAAGTTCCAAAGTAACTCGTTTATGACCGTAAGACGGATGAGCGGATAGAACTGTTTCTATTTCCATCTTCACAACTAAATACTGAACCGGTTTAAGCGGCTGGTAGTAGCGAGATTGTCTGGAGACGCCTAATTGTTTGGCCATGCTGGTTTTGGTCAGTTTCTTTTCGGCGATTGCTTTGCTTTCCATTACTTTCATTGCAACCGCCCCTTTTTAGATTTCTGGACTTCAACAGTTAGTTTACCAATAACCTCATACAATCCTTGGCACTCACGTTTAACCCGGGCCAGTTCCAGCTGATCACAGTTAGTGGCTTTGGATTCTTTGGATAACCAGCCACAAAACGTCTTCAGACTGATGCCAGCATTATTGGCGGCTTGATTGGCTGTAATGCCATCGTTTTTAATTCGTGATAAAATCAGCTCACGGATCTCTTTAGGGATAGCTTTAAATATCGCGTCTCCTTAGTTTTTATTATTATTAAGACGGAGACTTTTTGTCTAGTTTTTCCAATTACCTAGAAATTTAGAACCATTAAATGAAGTTATTGAAGTAGATGAAGCCTTTTACGGCAGACAGAAATATAATAACCAAAAAATAGTTATCGGAGCTAAAGATAGGAAAACCAGTCAGGTATGCCTTATGGAGATACCGGACAGGGAACAGGATTCCATTGAGATATCCTTAGCTAAGTATGTCCACACAGAATCCTATGTCCATACAGATGCTCATACTAGTTACTTTGACATATCTTGGAATGGATACGGACATAGAATTCATAATCATAAAAAAGGGGACTTTAGGGGGGTACTGCACTTGGTGAAAATATTTGGTCAGTTACTAAAAGGCAAACTATGAGAATGCATGGAAGCATAAAAACGACAAAACTCCAAGAACTTATTGTCGAATGGGAGGCTAGGTTAAACTTCCCGAAACTTTTTAAAAATCCGCTAACCTATCTTGAATCTGTTCTTGTTCCGTATTAGTTGACAGAACCGCCGCCAAGAGCGATGTGTTTTAATATTTTTTCGCATTTGCTTAGAGCGTCTTCTATTATAGAAATGTTAGCCACTATGTCGGGCAGTGAATCCGAGTCAGTGAGAGCTGGGACTTTTATATGGTTTTTAAAATCTTCATCAATCAACCATCATCTATTGTTCAAAATATCTTTTTTAAGAGATAACATGTAATTTATTAATTGCAAAGTTATGATATTGGACTGTATTATTTGCAAATTTATGATAAAATTTGTTTGCATTAATTAATATTATTACTTGGGAAATGAGCATTAAGAATATTTTGAAAAATTTACCGCATCTACCGGGCGTTTATTTAATGAAAGATAAAGACGCCAATGTTTTGTATGTAGGAAAAGCCAAAGATTTAAGCAAGAGAGTGCCGAGCTATTTCCATAGCGATCTGACATCGCCTTGGATTAAAGTAATGGTTGGGCAGATCGCGGATATTGAAACAATAACAGTTAAAACTGAGTTTGAGGCCTTGCTTTTGGAAAATAATTTAATTAAAAAATTTAAACCGCAATTTAATATCAGGATGCGAGATGATAAAACTTTTCCTTTTTTAAAGTTTACAAACGAAGAATTTCCGAGACTGGTGGTGACGAGAAAAATCGTCAATGACGGGGGAAAATATTTTGGACCGTATTTGTCTGCTTTTGCTCTGCGCAGCACTATTGAGTTTTTGAGAAAAACTTACGGGATAGTAACTCATTCTTACAAAATCGGGCAAAGACCTTGCCTTAACCATCAAATTGGCTTGTGCAGCGCGCCGTACGCGGGGATGATTTCGAAAGAGGAATATATCGAGCGGGTTAATTTGTCTGTAAAATTTATCAAAGGTGAGTATAAAAATTTATTAAAAGAATTACAGGCAAAGATGAAAAAAGAAGCAAAAAAAATGAATTTTGAGAATGCGGCGAACATACGAAATCAAATTGATATTGTTAATAATCTTGTTTCAAGCCAAGCTGTAGTTTCGACCAAACAGACCAACAGAGATATTTTTGCGGTGTATAAAATTTACGAGACAGCGGTTTGTAGCGTTTTAAAGGTCAGGTCGGGAAAATTGCTTTATGCTAGTAATTTGGAGTTAGAATCGGCGGCCGATACGAGCGAAGGAGATCTTTTGCAATCAGTTATAAGTCAATTTTATTTAAATAATTTTGACATTCCGAAAGAAATTATCGTCAGCCACCCTTTTTTGGATGAGGATATTATGGCTGATATTTTAAGTGAGAGAGATGGTCGGATTAAAATCGGCTTGCCAAACAATCGAGAAAGAAAGGAGCTTGCGGATATTGCAATGCAAAATGCTGAGCAGAATGCTAGGACGATAGTAAATAGATTAAAGATTAATGAAGAAATTCTTATAATGATGCAAAAGGATTTAAATCTGAAAAAACTGCCAATTCGGATTGAAGCGTTTGACATTTCAAATTTGGGGACGACAAATGCGGTCGGGGCGATGGTGGTTTTCCAGAAATCTTTACCTTATAAAGATCACTATCGCAAGTTTATAATCAAATCAGTCGAAGGCCAGGATGACTTTGCGATGATGGCTGAGGTCGTTAGAAGAAGATATAAAAATAAAGATCTGCCAAAGCCGGATTTGATACTAATAGATGGGGGACAAGGACAGCTTGGGGCGGCGGTCGAGGAACTTAGCAAGTTGGGATTTGGCGATATTCCGATCATTGGGTTGGCGAAAAGATATGAACTTATTTTCATCCCAGACAACAAAAGGCCGATTATTTTGAACAATGACTCTAAATCGCTGCTTTTACTTAGACAAATACGGGACGAGGTTCATCGTTTTGTAATTGGGTTTCACAGAGAAAGAAGAGGAAAAAGACTATTAAGGAGTTATAATGAATAATAATCTTGAACTTAAAAAAGAAAAGAGAGAAGAGTTAATCGGCTTAATACAAGATTATCATCTTAAAGAGACTGGAGAGGAGTTGGGACATCTTGGGGCGGAAATAATGCTTGATTTTATAATAGAGAAAATAGCCCCAACATTTTATAACCAGGGTGTAACTGATGCTTATAAGTATTTGGAAGAAAAGATAGGAGATGTTTTAGAGCTGCAGAAGTATTAGATGGATTTTGATTTATGGCTGAGGCTGAGGATGTATTTTTGAGCAGATGACGAGGCGGTAGCGCCGCCAGCCGAGGCAGTAACGATTTGTTTGAATCCGCCAAAAGCGTCCGTGACATCGCCGGCGGCATAGAAGCCGGGGATGTTTGTGGCAAAAGTAAAATCTACTTTAATATAGTCTTTTTCATCTAAAGAAACTCCAAGATCTTTAATCGCATCGGTATTGGGAATACCGCCGATTTCGATAAAAATTCCTTGAAGGCCAATTTCTTTGCTGTTTTTTGTTCTAACACCCGACAATTTACCGTCTTTTTCTAAAAACTCGGTTATTTGAGTATTAGTTAATACTTCGATTTTTGGTGCGTCTTGGACGTGCTTGATATTTACAGGCATAGCGATCAAAGCTGGTTCCATTACAAACATATAGACTTTTTCTACATATTGATTAAGGACTAGAGCAGCTTTGGTGGCGGCATCGCCGCCGCCAACGACACCGACTATTTTATTTCTAAACAAAGGGCCGTCGCAAGTGGCACAATAGCAGACGCCTTTGCCGACTAATGATTTTTCATTTGGCAGACCTAATTCTCTTCTTCTATTCCCGGCGCAGTAAATAACGGATTTGGACTGATATTGTCCATTTTCGGTGATTACAGTAAAAATGTCATTTTCTTTGTAAATATTGCTAACGATTCCCGTCTTAATCTCCGTGCCGAAGGCAGTGGTTTGTTTTTCCAGAGTCATGATATAATCGTAACCATCGAATTTTTCGATGCCGGGATAATTTTCTACTTGCCAAGTTGAGGCGGTAGAATTTTCGTTTGGATCACCTTGCAAAACTAAGGTTGATAATCCATACCTTCCATTGTAAATAGCAGCGGCATAACCGGCGGCGCCAGAACCAATGATAATAGTGTCGTAGATCATTCATCTCTCCTTTTATATCAATATAATAGCAGCAATTTTCAATATTACAAAAAAGAGCCTTATAGTAGACTCTTTTTTGTAGTTGATTTTACTTTGAGGCGACGAGTTTGGCCATTTCGACAAGGCGATTTGAATATCCCCATTCGTTGTCATACCAAGCAAATACTTTTAGCATATCGCCACCGACCACTTGAGTTAATTTGAGGTCGACAATAGTAGAGGCGGATGAACCGACAATGTCTGATGAGACAATCGGATCTTCTGTTACTTCTAAAATATCTTTTAGTTTACCATTGGCCGCTTCTTTGAAGGCGGTGTTTACTTCTTCGAGAGTAACGTCTTTTTCCATTATCATAGTAATGTCGGAAACGGAACCGACAAGAATGGGAACGCGGATCGAAGTACCGTCAAACTTGCCTTTTAGTTCTGGGATGGCTTCGGTGGCGGCGATGGCGGCTCCGGTTGAAGTGGGAACCATATTAGCGGCGGCAGCGCGAGCGCGTCTGAGGTCTTTGTGCGGGCCGTCTTGGATATTTTGGTCGTGAGTGTAGGCGTGAATTGTGTTAAGCATGGCTTTTTTAACGCCAAATTTTTCTTGTAAAACGGCCATAACTGGCGCGATGCAGTTTGTGGTACAGGAAGCGTTGTTGATAACTTTTTCGCCTTTGTATTGGTCGGCATTGACGCCAATTATATAAGTCGGAGCGGGATTTTCACCTTTAGAGGGGGCAGAGATAACAACTTTCTTAGCACCAGCTTTGATATGGGCACCAGCTTCATCGGAGCCGACAAATTTGCCGGTACATTCTAGAACGACATCGATTCCAAGATCTTTCCATGGAAGCTCACTCGGGTCTTTCATGGCGTAAACGGGAATTTTTTTACCTTCGACTTCAATGCCGCCTTCGACGGCTTTAATATTTTTATGGTAAATACCATAACTGGTGTCGTATTTTAGAAGATGAGACAGAGTTTTGGCATCAGTTAAATCGTTGATGCCGACGATTTCGATATCTTGATGTTCGAGGGCTATTTTGAACGCGGCGCGTCCGATACGGCCGAAACCGTTTATTGCCAGTTTCATTGGACCTCCTTATTATTTTCTAAAGACATTATACTATTAACTTTAACAGATGCCAAAGTTATAAATTTTTGTTCATTATATATAAAATGTAGCCAACTCCTATTCCTAAGACTCCGGCAACAATAAAAACGATCGATATAAAAATATCTCCCTCGGTTTTACCATGAATTACTATAGTGACCAAGCCATAACACAGCACTAATACTCCGATAAGTCTGAATAATTTAGATAATATTTTTAGTAATCCTCTCATGGTTACCTTGCGATCGGAATAGCGTAAACGCGCTTATAAGTCAAAAGGCGGTGTTTTATCTCACTTAATTTTAGCAAGCCTTCTTGGCTGCCGATTGTCGAGACAGCTGAGGCGGCATTGACTGTTCCCCAAAACATTGCTTCATTTAGCGGCTTGCCGTAGAATATAGCAGCTACTGTGGCAGCAGAGTAGCTATCGCCGGCGCCGGTTGATTCTAATGGTTTTTGAGGGTAGATCGGACAATGATAATAGTTTATTCCGTCAAAACCATAAGAGCCGGCACGGCCGTCTGTTATAATGGCATTTTTAGTGCCAAATTTTGTTAGTTCAAATAACAAATGGGGAATTTCGGTTGTGACCGGCATACTCAGCCAAGCAGCGGCCTCTTCTTTATTTAATATTAAAATGGCAGTTTTCCTAAGGAGTGATTGGTGGTATGCGATACCTTTTTTTATTTGATAGGTTCCCGGATTAAAAGCAAGCAGAGACTGATTTTCATTTATATAATCCAAAAGAGGATTGAAGACTTTTTCGCAGCCTTCTTTCATGGAAGTGAGATAAATCCATTTGGATGAGTCCAGATCGGGTAATTTGTAGTTTCTTTTTTCGTGATAGGAAAATATGGTTCTATCCCCATTGACGCTCAGAATAGAAGATTGATTTGTTTTTCCTTTTTGCGAGATGTATTTGGAACTAATTTTCTCTTTTTTTAGGGCGGTTTTTAATCTGGCGGCAGTATCGTCTTCTCCAAGATGAGTATAGATAGCAGTGTTAATGCCCAATCTGGAAAAACCAACGGCAGTGTTGGCAGCATTGCCTCCGGGGAATACATGCAAACTTTTTACGGGGATTTTGTCGCCATAGTCAAAGCAGATCTCGTATTGATGTTTTTTGACATTGCATTCCAAACGAGCTTCATCCTCATCGATAAATAGAATGGTATCGAGATTTGCGTCGCCGATAGTTATTATATCAAATTTATACACCTAAGCCCTCCCATTTGAGCCAAAGAGGCGAATTTTAGCGACAACCATTTCTGTCATGGCCTTTTTTACTTCTTCTAACAAGGTTCTTGGTTCTCTGAGATCTGGCTGACGTATTAAAACATCATGAACGGTAGCCATAAAAGTTAGCCTTAGATCAGTATCTATATTGATTTTTGTAATGCCGTTTTCGATACAATCCTGAATCTGGCGGGCCGGCGTGCCGGAAGCTCCATGTAAAACAAGCGGAACATCGACATAGGAATAGATTTGTTTTAGTAATTTTATGTCTAATTCCTCACCCTCCACCGGCACGCCGTGGGCGTTGCCGATTGAGACAGCAAAAGCATCGATCTTGGTTTCGTCGACAAAAGTAGCGGCGACCAAAGGTTTGGTATACCGGCTTTTGTCATTTTTAATATCTTCTTCTCTCCCAGCCAAACCATCTCGTTCTCCCTCGATTGATACACCCTGTTTGCGAGCAAAAATGGCGATCTCTTTGGTGGTTTTAATTTTCTCATTCTCGGGCAATTTTGAACAATCAAACATAACAGAACTTAAACCCAGCGCGATACATTTTTTTAAAGTATTTAAATTACGCCCATGATCGAGATGAGTGACGACTGGAACTTTGGCTCTTTCGGCCATCTCGGTTAGAAGTGAGATGATATTTTCAATGCCGGCGTATTCAAGAGCTTTTTCTGAAAGCTGCATGATAACAGGAGATTTTTCCTGTTCGGCGGCGGCTATGACTGATTGGGCGGTTTCTAAATTATAAACGTTAAAAGCGCCGACGGCGTATTTTTTTTTGCGTGCAGGAATTAAGACTTCATTTAATGATACAAGCATTGCCCCTCCTAACTAGGCTTTCAATATCTATATTACACTATTTTAATAAGACTTGTTAATAGCATATGATAAATCGCTGGGTAGATTTGATTTGGATTTTAAGCTTTAGCTGCGGCTTTTTGGCCAACGACAGCTTTAGCTTTTTCAAAAATGGCCTGTGAATCGCATTTATATTTGGCTAATAACTCATTGGGGGTACCGGATTCGCCAAAAGTGTCGAGCAGGCCAATCTTGTGAACTGGGATGGGAAATTTTTCACATAATAATTCTGAAATTGCCGAACCAAGTCCGCCATAAATCTGATGTTCTTCGGCGGTAATTATTTTTCTGGTTTTTTGAGCGGATTTTAGAATTGTTTGTTCATCTAGAGGTTTAATGGTGTGGCAATTGACCACTTCGGCTGAGATTTTGATTTTTTTGAGTTTTTCAGCGGCGAGTAAGGCATGGTAAACCATAAGACCGGTGGCAATAATAGCGACGTCTTTGCCTGATTTTAGAATGTTAGCCCTGCCGATTTCAAATTGGTTTTTTTCGTTAGTGATGACTGGGATCGGTTCGCGGCCTAATCTTAGATAAACTGGACCTTTGTGTTGGGCGGCGACAATGGTTGCTTTTTTGGCTTCAAGATAATCGGCAGGAGAAATGACAACTATATTTGGAATAACACGTATAAGGGCAATATCCTCTAATGCCTGATGAGTAGCACCATCATGACCAACAGACAGTCCGGCATGAGTGGAGGCGATTTTAACGTTGGCATTGTTATAGGCGATTGAGACTCTGATTTGTTCCCAATTTCGGCCGGGAGAGAAAGTGGCAAAGGAAGTGATAAATGGAATTTTGCCGGAGAGAGCGAGGCCGGCGGCGACGCCAGCCATATTTTGCTCGGCGACGCCACAATCAAAAAAGCGATCGGGATGACTATTGATAAAATCTTGGAGCCTGGTCGATTCGCCAAGATTAGCGGTTAAGACGACGATGTCTTTATTATTTTCGGCTGCTTCTAATATGGCTTTACCAAAACCATCTCTTGTTGATCTTTTGATTAAATCGGGAATTACGGTCATTTTTCCTCCAATTCCAGTAGGGCATCGGCGGCTTCATTTGAGGTGGGAGCTTTACCATGCCATCTGTAGTCATTTTCGATAAAACTGACGCCTTTGCCTGGAATAGTGTGAGCCAAGATAATAGTGGGGCGGTCATAATACTGCTGGGCTTGCGATAAGGCGTCAATAAGGTGGCCGATACTGTGACCGTCAATTTCGATAACGTGATAATTGAAAGCGCGATACTTGGCAACCAAAGGCTCAAGAGGCATTATATCTTCGGTCGAACCGTCGATTTGAATTTTGTTTCGGTCGACGATAATGGTCAGATTGTTTAATTTGTATTTGGCAGCGAACATCAGAGCTTCCCAAACCTGGCCTTCGTTGTGTTCGCCATCGGAAATTAGACAATAAATCCTGTTTGATTTTTTATCTAATTTAGAAGCGAGAGCCATGCCGACAGCCTGAGAAATACCTTGGCCAAGTGGTCCAGAAGAATTTTCAATGCCAGGACAAGATAGATTGTGAGGGTGACCTTGAAGTCTGGAATTTATTTTTCTCAAAGTGGATAATTCTTTTATTGGGAAAAATCCACGTTTAGCCAAAACAACATAGAGAGCGGGATTTAAGTGGCCGGCTGAGAGGATGAAGCGGTCGCGGTCAGGATCATTGGGATTTTGGGGATCGATATTTAGGGTATAATAATAAAGAGCGACCAGTATTTCAACGATATCTAAAGATCCGGCAGAATGTCCGGAACCGGCTTCGACTAAGGTTTTGATGATTAATTTTCTGATTTGACGGGCTTCATTGTCCAATTCGGTTACTGTCATAGACAACTCCTTCAATATCTCCCATTTCTAATTTTAAGTCTTTGATCATTTTTTCGGGCTTGTGGGCTCTGTAAATATGAGAACCGACGACAAGTTGGTCAGCTCCAGCATTGGCAATGTCGGCGGCGTTATTTTTAGAAATGCCACCATCAACTTCGATGATGAGCCCTTCTTTCATTCCTCTGATTTCGGCGATTTTCATTAGGGTCGAGGGTATGAATTGCTGGCCAGCAAAACCGGGATAGACGCTCATTAATAAAACTAAATCTAGTATTTTGAGATAAGGCTCAAGAACTCTAACTGGAGTTTCCGGGTTCAAAGCGACACCTTTTATGATATTTTTGGGCAAAAATTTGATGATATCTTCAATGTCTTTAACGGCTTCAAAATGAAAAATAATAGCGGTAATATTTGGATGCTTTTCGTATTGGAGGATAGAAAGAGGGTCATTCATCATAAGATGAAGTTCGAGTTTATTTTTAGTATTGAAACGAGGAATTTGATCGATTGAGATGGTTGTATTGTTTACAAATTGTCCATCCATAAGATCGACTTGTATTCGGCGGCAATAAGGTGAGACAAGGTTGAATTTTTCGGTAAATTCTTCCGGCGTATGAGCCAGAATAGCTGGGATTAAAAGAGGCATTCCCCTCCAAATTTATTTTATGTTATCAATACAATCAAGATAAAAAAGATGAATATGGATGAATTTAAGATGCCAAGTATTTTGGATGATAGGTTTTGGGGTTTAAATTTGGCAAAAAATGATATTAAAGTGGTAAGATTTAAGGCAATTAAAAAAGTGGCTGTCCAACTTAAAATTAGAGAAATTGTGTCAGACGGGCAAAGTGCTCCGAACGATCTACCGCAGTCTCTAGTTTCGTATTCTGATCTATAATAACTTACGAAGATGACGGTCAAAAATTCAATTAGCGCGATAATGCCCAATTTGTTTTTGATCTTTTGCCACATTTATTTCTCCAAATTATTTTTCCAAATTGGTTATTTGTTTAATCCTGGCAATGTAGCGATCAACGCTTGAAAACGGGGTGGAGAGCCAGACCTCGACAATTTCTTTGGCTAGATTTTCGCTTATATAGTCAGCGGGGAGAGTGAGAATATTAGCGTCAAGATCGCGTCGCATTTGGGAGGCGACTTCGGCAGACCAGGCGACGCCGGCACGGACGCCTTTGATCTTGTTGGCGGCGATTGACATGCCAATACCGTCGCGACAAATCAAGATGCCCTTACCTTGGTTTCTGGAAATGGATTCGGCGACTTTTTGGGCGTACTGGGGGAAATCAGCAGTCTGATCAGAGTTAATCCCGACATCGTTTACAGACTCGCCTTTTTCCTGTAAATATAATTTTATTATTTCTTTTAATTTATATCCGCCATGGTCTGAGCCAATAAAAATCATTTAGCCTCCCCTGAATACAATATAGTGGCTGAGAGATTAAAAGTCAAAATTATTTTTTCTTTAACATTTTGGGAATTATGTGGTTTGATTTTACCTGAGATGGGCCATGTTGGCGATAGCGGGTTTCGATAATTTCTTGGTAGAGTTTTTTGTTTTTGAGCGGGCCTTCAAACACCTCTTTGACAACGGGGTTGTCATGGGCATTTCTAATATGGTTTTTTTCGTCAATAGTGTAAACGGCTTTTTGACGGATGCTTCGGATTTCTTTGACATCAGAAATAGGCTGGCCGCCGCCGCCGATACATCCGCCGGGACAAGCCATTATTTCAAAATAGTGATATTTATGCTTGTCATTTTTTATGATTTCTAGCATCTTATCGATATTGCCCATGCCATTTATGACGGCAGTTCTAAGGGTTAGATCTCCGACTTTAATCTCTACTTCTTTCATGTCGTCCATTCCTCTGACATTTTTGATCTCGACATTATCTAAATTTTTGCCGGTTAAAAGATAGTAGCCGGATCTCAGAGCGGCTTCCATCACGCCGCCGGAGGCGCCATAGATGCTACCCGAGCCAGTCTCTACACCCAAAGGAGAATCTGGTTTTTCAGGTTTTAAAAGAGCTAAATTTATACCGCGTTTTTTGAAGAGATAGGCTAGTTCTCTGGTGGTTAAAACGATATCGACTGGCTTGATGCCGTTGTGCCACATTTCTTTGCGCTCGATCTCGTATTTTTTGGCGGTACAGGGCATGACTGATACGACATAGAGATTTTTAGGGTTGATCTTAGCTTTTTGGGCAAAGATTTTCTTTAAAAGGCCACCGGCTATCATGTTGGGCGATCTGACAGTGGTGAGATTGGGGATTAGTTCTGGATGATTCATTTCGATGTATTGGACCCAAGCGGGACAGCATGAGGTCATCATAGGAAGATTTTTATTTTCTTTGATTCTTTCGACTAACTCTTTGGCTTCAGCAAAAGTGGTCATGTCGGCACCGAAATCGACGTCGACGACCCAATCGACACCGAGTTTTTTGAGGCCGGCAATTATTTGTCCTGTTACGATCTTACCGGGCGGAAGGCCAAATTCTTCTCCGATAGAGACTCGAACAGAGGGGGCGAATTGAAAGACAATTTTTTTATCTTTTTTGGCAAGATGTTCTTCAACTTCTGGAGTGTCTTTGTTGGAGTGGATGGCACCGACGGGACAATGAGTAATGCATTGGCCACAAGAAATACAGCCTTGGTCTTCTTGGGGAACGATGTGAGTTTTATTGTTAAAATAGACTTTCTTGAGACAATTAATTGATTGTTTTTTGCAGGCTTCGACGCAGTTGCCGCATTCGATACATTTGTCGCTTTCTAGATGTATGACGGAGCCATAATTGTAGTGATTGGGATGTTGTTTACGATGTTCGTACTTTTGGGTATTTATTTTGAATTCTTTGGCTAAATTTAAAATTGTACAGTCAAAACTCCTGATGCAATCAATGCAGCGCTGGACGTGTTCGCCAAAAATGAGTTCGAGGTTTTTGGATCGGAATTTTTGAACTTCAGGAGTATCTGTTTTGATTTTAAGGCCATCCCTGGCTTTTAAATCACAGGAAGTGAGGGGACGGGGAACCCCTTCAACTTCAACAAGGCAAAGGCGACAAGAGGCCCCGGGTGGGAGTTCGGGATGATTGCATAGAGAGGGAATGTAAATATTGTTTTGTCTAGCCACCTCTAAGATACTTTCGTCCTTGACGCATTTTATGTTTTTGCCGTTTATATTTATGGTGATTTGATCTGTGTTGTTTCCTTGAGTCATATAAATCCTTTTATTTTGGTATGGTAGTTGCTATTTCATCATTTTCTTCCAGAAAATTTTCAATTATCCCGCGGTAGGGCAAAGCGATACTTCGACCGAGAGCGCAAAAACTGGTTTTTTCCATGTTATTGATGATAGATTTAACTTCTTTCCAATCGATTTTTGAATTGGTGACGACATCATATAATCTGAACGATCCTTCGCGACAAGGAACACAATATCCGCAAGATTCATTTTTATAGAAATTGGCCCAACGTCTAATGAGATAGGGAACGTCTTCTATTGTATATAGGGCGATGGAGCCGACGCCGGAAATTTTCCTGTTGTAATCTGTATCAATGATAATTTCTCCACTGGCACCGCCGCCGACTTGAGCGAAAGTGCGGCCCTTGGGATAGTTATCGGTCATTAGTAAAAGGTCTTTTATAGATATTTTTTCAGGAGCTTGGTAAACGCCAGGATGCTTGGCTTTTCCGCCAATGGTGTAGAAACGGGTGCGATGATATTTACCTTGATTTATGAGGTATACAGTATAGAGTGTCTCAACGTTATTGATTAAAGTAGGCTGGCCCCAAAGTCCGCTTTGAGTTGGAAAGGGCGGTTTGGGTCTCGGCTCAGAACGTTTGCCCTCAATAACGTTTAACAATGTGGTTTCTTCTCCACAGCGATAACCGCCAGGGCGCTCTGTTATTAATTTTATAGGTAAATTTTTAATAAGAGGATTGTATTTTTTTTCGAGCTGGTCGTGATAGGCTTCACGCATATAAATAAAGCCTTCCATGGCGCCGACGGCGTGCATTGCTAAAATAATGCTTCGGACTAATTCTTCGGCATAGTTATTCATTATATAGAAGTCTTTAGACGCATCTGGTTCGCCTTCGGCGCCATTGGCGATAACATATTTTTTGTCTGAGATGGCGTTGGCGACAGCCAACCATTTATCCGCGGTTGGAAAGCTCGAACCGCTTCGGCCGGTCAGACCGGCTTTTTTTATTTCCTCGATAAGATCAATGTCTTGCAAAGCCCCTCCTTGCCACGAAAAATCGCGTCTGAGATTGTTACTGTGTTAATTTTAATATACTTTTAGGAAGATTGGAATAGTAAGGTTTTGCTAATAGAAGTTTCTTTGGGTTTTTAAATTTGATATAAGGTGGACTGACAGGTTGATTTTTGGGACTTTTTGGGGTATTATATTTATTGCCTGGACCTGTAGTTCAGTGGTTAGAACAACGGCCTCTTAAGCCGTGTGTCGTGGGTTCGAGTCCCACCAGGTCCTCAAGTGAATGATTGAGTGACTATATATAAAATAATTGGGGTACTAGGACTTATTTTTATTTGTTCAGGACTTATTGCCAAAACAAGAAAAAATATGTATGTCTTAGATATTATCGGCGGGATTTTTTTGGCGATATATAGTTTTTATTTGAGAGATGCTATTTTTATTATCGTGGCTGTCTATCTAATTGTTATGTAATATGCTAAAAAATGGTTTTTCAAGCGATATGACTTTTAAAAATAAGATCCTGTTTGCAATGCGGTTCTGCATTTAAATGGAAATTGGCGCAAAAAAATCGGCTGCTTGGTTTATGAATTGATTTCGCTAACCTCCAGAATAATGAAAATACTCGCCGGCTGAAATTTCCGCAAAAACAAACAAAGCGTAAAAGATTAATAATAATAACGCCACTTTTTTGCTTAATATTTTTTCCGTTTTCATCAGGTAAAAAAGCAAGACCGCCGATATTACCATAAAAAATCCTGTGATATAGACGATCCGAGGATTAAAAGAGAACGGGCTGATCAGCGCCACAATTCCGACTACTATAGTGGCATCGGTTATGACATTCCCCATAATATCGCCGATTGCCAACCCTTCGTGTTTCTCTCGAACAGCCTTGATAGATAAAAAGAGTTCCGGCAAAGTCGTACCCAAAGCAATAAAAAACATTCCCACAAAAATAGGGTTGATGTTAAATTTATCGGCGGCCGCAATAGCATGTTGAACAGTAAAATCTGAAGACGCCAATAAAACCGCAAGGCTGATTAAAAAGAATGTAAAATATTTTATAGAAAAATGACGATGGCCAGAAAAACCTTTTGATTGTTCCCCTTTGAGCATCGAGCGGAAAAAATAAATGCCGGAAATCACAAGAATTACTCCGTCGATTCTGGAAAGATTACCGTTAAGCCCGAGCAGGATCGGTATGGAAAGTATTAATATATAAAGCAGGTCGTGCTTGACAATCTTGCCGCTGGCATTGAAATTTCGTCCTCCGAAAATAATTACCAGTCCAAAAATAAGAGTCAGATCGGCAACATTGCCGCCAAAAAGCGCTCCCAGCCCCAAAGATGGCGTGCCGTTTATTGCCGAGGTGATACTAATAAAAGTTTCCGGCAAAGCGCAGATCACGGCGATGAGTAAGAACCCGATCATGTAGCCGGAAATCCTCAACCCTTGAGCGAGTTTATAGGCAAAGCGTACAGCAAAATCGGCGCTTTTTGTAACAACGAATAGCGATCCTATCGACAATATAACATGAAACATCAATCCTCCCGAATGCTTCTTTAATATAAGAAAATTTATTTGAAAGTGTCAATTTTTAAAGGCGCCCTATCTGATACATCTTTAATTAAAAAAGCGAATATATTTTTCTTTGTTTTTCTAATTCCGAACAAAATTGAAGCGCTGATTATACCGAAAAATGACATCATACAGAAAAGCACGTTAAACCCGAATCTATCGGCCACTATAGCGCCGATGGCGGCGCTTGAAGCGGTCGCTATGCCTACGCCGACATCTTCCAGCGACCATTCAAATCCGACGATTTTTTTGTCGATGTGAT
This sequence comes from uncultured Candidatus Saccharibacteria bacterium, assembly GCA_964482785.1. GTDB lineage: Bacteria > Patescibacteriota > UBA1384 > VFKW01 > VFKW01 > CAYZYR01. The sequence goes on from CAYZYR010000005.1 coordinate 17,744, forward strand.
TGGTAAAAATAATGCGCCAAGCCGGAACCGCCATGGAGTTTGCTAATCCTCCCAGGATTTGCAACAGATAAATGTGCCAAGGCTGAGAAGATATCGTGTAAAATAAAGGCAGGAGAGCTATTAGAAAAGTTCCTGCTACCATAAAAGAATATTCATCTGATTCTCCTTTGATCCTGTCCATCAATCGGCTTAAGGGGATTACCATAATAACTCTAGTTATCCAATAACAGGCAACAGCATAGCCGATAACTTCTATTCTGTTTTCAATGTTCTTTAATACGAAAACGGCGAATATCGGCGACAAAAGACCGACAGAAAAAAACAGAAAGAAATCAGAGATAATTAAAAAACGAATGGTTCTATTTACCAAATTTTTATGGTTGTTGTTTGGTGAAAGAGTTATATTCATAGTGTTGCTTTCAAAAAAACCGGATCTATCGACCGGCTGTTTACTTTTTGAGAATCGCAGCAAAAAAACAACCGATCAGAGGACGGCTGTAACTAGCGCGATCTTTTGACAATTATTTCTTAATACCATGATTTTAGTATATCATTGCAAAAAAATAAGACAAGCGGGCGGGACTACATTCTCTGTAGGTTAGACTCGTAAAGTTTTTAAATTTATCTCTATTAAAAATTTTTTCCAGAAATATCAAAGAATTTCTCAAAGAAACCGGTCAATTTTTGCAATACTCCCTCGCGTTTTTTAGTGCGTTCACCGGTCGGTGAAAAACGAGATACCGGTGGCAAGACATTGACAATCGCCGTGCCGGTAGTCGGAACACTGCCATCACGGAAGGCATTTTTGACAAATTCATAAGTCGCATCACGATCAAGCTTTTCGGTCTCAATAATTTGCTCAAGTTCTTCAACTTTCTTCTTTTCTACAAATTTCTGCCAATCGTCGTCAACAATAGAATGAACATCTAAAGAGGTAATAAACTGATTGATAAGATCTTTTTTGTTACGCAATTCAACACTGGAATCAATCGCCTTGTTAATATCAATCAAAAGCTCGCGATTCTTGGTGTGGTCTTCATGGTATCTCTTGATAAGCCCTAAGATATAGTCAATGTTGATCTCAATCTGTTTTATAAGTTCCATTTCAAACACAAGGTCATCGTTGATATTTTCCTTTTCTTCCTCGACGCTCTTACGAAACTCATTATAAAGATCAATATACATACTGTGGTAATCCTGCACATCTCTCTCGGTCAGAATTTCATTGCCGGCAAATTCGTCAAAAGTCACCAAGATATTACGGACTCTCAAAATTGCACTGTAAAGTCTGATGAAATCTTTTTGATTTTGTTCGCCAACAATCGGCTGTCCGACCGGAAACTTCGCCAAGAGTTCCTCCACTAAACTCTTATAACCTCGCACTTCTTTACTGCCATCTTTATAGCCGTTGTAGTATTCAGCATATGATTTCAAAAGCACAATACCGCTTGCTTCCTTATTGCCAAAAAGAGCGATTGATTCGTTTGTGGCTTTTTCAAGATTTCTAAAACAGATAACATTGCCAAAAGTCTTTACACTATTTAGAATTCTGTTCGTGCGTGAATACGCCTGCAAAAGGCCGTGCAATCTCAAATTTTTATCTACCCATAAAGTATTGAGTGTGGTTGCGTCAAACCCAGTCAAGAACATGTTGACCACGATAAGAATATCAATCTCACGATCCTTAACTCTTTGGCTCACATCTTTATAATAATTCTGGAATTTATCAGATGATGTGTCATATGAAGTGCCAAATATCGCATTGTAGTCGGTAATGGCCGAGTCTAAAAAGTCTCTTGAGCTTTGATCCAACCCGCTTGTGTCTTCAGAATTTTCATCAATCATTCCATCGGCATCTTCATCGTTTACACCAAAGCTATAAATCAGAGCAATCTTTAACTTCTTGTCGCTCGGCATATCGGCTAACTGTTTTTTGAATTCGGCATAATACTTTTTGGCAACATCAATTGAGGAAACAGCAAAAATTGAGTTAAAGCCTGCCAGTCTTCGTTCTTTAATTTTATAAAAGCTGTTGCGTTTGGTTTTTTGGTCAAAATGCTCTCGGATATAGCCCACAATATTTGCGAGTCTTTCCGGCGAAGCTAACACGGCCTCACGGTCAATATCGCTAACTTTCTTGTCTTCAATATCTTCAGCTTCGCGAACAGTAGAAACATAATCAACTTTGAATGGCAAGACATTTTTATCGGCAATTGCATCAACGATCGTGTAAGTGTGCAATTTATCACCGAAAGCCTGATCAGTGGTTCGCAAATCAGGACGACCGCCCGAGGAAGCATTAACCGCAAAAATGGGAGTGCCGGTAAATCCAAAAATGTGATAATTTTTAAAGGCTTTAGTTATGGCCGAGTGCATATCGCCGAATTGCGAACGATGACATTCGTCAAAAATAAGAACCACATGGCCGTCAAAAATCGTATGGCCGGAATTTCGCCCGATAAACCGGTCCAGTTTCTGAATAGTTGTAATGATTATCCTGGCGTTAGGATCTTCCAGCTGACGCTTTAAAACAGTGGTAGAAGTATTGCTGTTGGCCGCACCCTTTTCAAATTTGTCATATTCTCGCATGGTCTGATAGTCCAAATCCTTACGATCAACCACGAATATCACCTTATCAATATATGACAATTTGCTTACTAACTGTGCCGTCTTGAAACTGGTCAAGGTTTTACCTGAACCAGTGGTATGCCAAATGTATCCACCGGCGTGAGTTGTGCCAAGTTTTTTATAATTTGTGCTTACTTCAATGCGGTTTAGTATTCTTTCTGTTGCCACAATCTGATATGGACGCATCACAAGCAATAAACGGTCAGTCGTGAACACGCAATAACGGGTCAAAATATTTAAAAGCGTGTGCTTGGCAAAAAATGTCTTAGCAAAATCCATCAAATCCATGATCGGACGATTGGTAGCGTCTGCCCACCAGCTGGTAAATTCAAAACTATTGCTGGTTTGTTTACCTTTCTTGATTACGCCCTCGCTCGCTTCTTTGATATGCGTAGCGCGAGTGGTATTGCTGTAATATTTGGTATGCGTGCCGTTGGAGATAATAAACAATTGGACATATTCAAAAAGACCGGCTGACGCCCAAAAACTCTCGCGATGATAGCGGTTGATTTGGTTAAAAGCTTCTTGGATTGCCACGCCTCGGCGCTTGAGTTCTATATGCACCAGCGGTAATCCATTAACCAAAACTGTCACATCATAACGATTTGCTCTTTGGCCATCCTCGGTAGCGTATTGATTAAGAACCTGCAAACCGTTGTCGTGGATATTATCTTTTTTGATTAAGTAGATATTTTTTGTCGAGCCGTCATCGCGCGTCAGATTCTTGATATAGTCCTCTTGGATTGTGGCCGTCTTTTCTTCAATGCCTTGATTTGGATTGGCTAACTCACTTGCAAAAAATCGTTCCCATTCGCTGTCGCTAAAAGTAAAGCCGTTCAATTTTTCCAATTGTTTGCGTAAATTAGCAATGAGTTCGGCCTCGTTATTGAAATTAACATATTCATACGCTTGAGTTTCAAGTTGTTTGATAAACGCTTTCTCAAGTTCGGCCTCGCTTTGATAATGAGCAACCCGAACACCGTCCGGCGTATATTCCGAAACAACAGTGCTCTGCGTATTTTCTGCAACTAAATTGTATTTGTTATGCTGAGACATATTCGTTTAGCCCGTTAGATAATTTTTTAATCTCACTTTGATAAATCGTTTGCCCCATGCAGTTTTCAGATATTTCTCTCGATGGGTTGCGTCTTGTTGGTTTAGACAAGCTTCGTAATAAACAAGTTTAAAGGGTAAACGATTTTTTGTTGCAGGAACTTTACCGGCATTGTGCAACTTAAAACGCTTTTGTAAATCATCGGTATAACCGGTGTAAAATTTATTATCCTTATTGCTTTGTAAAATATAAGTGTAAAACATATTTATCTAACGGGCTGAAAGGTTAAAAGTTTGCCTCGATAATATTCGTATTGTGATTTGCGTGCCGAAATTTCTGCCGGTAAGCCTACCCTGATATCACTTACCAATGCGTCAAATTTATCAAGAATAGAGACGATGCGGTTTTGTTCAATCATTAATGGAATCTGAACTTTAACATTTTCCATAACATTACTCATAAGTTTTGGATTGCCCATACCTGAACTGACATACTTTTTTGCCACAGTTGCCAAAATGTATGAAAGAAATTTGGCATTAACATCGCTGACCCTGACTTTCAAAAGCCCACAAACATTTGTGATACTAAATTTTCCGTTGCGATAGAAAATTGATCCAGCGTTTGCACCGTCAGTCGTCCATGTTATGTATTCTCCGTCGTAGTCATAAGAATTAATATAACCAAAGACACCATCATCGGCTGTTTGTGATGAATAGACTGGATACGGACCTGCATTTGTGTGTAAATATTCTTTAGACATAACTCTACCTCGACTAATTTTGCATATCTCCGCTATCTTTATCCATCTTACTCTCTCTCTCTCTCGTTAAACGTCAAGAGCTCGGTTCGGTAATACTCATATTGCTTCTTTCTAGCTTCTAGCTCCGCTTCTAGCTCCGTAAAGTTATCCAGAATTTTTACGATCTCTTGTTGGATAGCTACGGGCGGGATGGGGATGGACATATCAAGTACTGCAGCCATGTTCGGATGCTTAATTCCAGATCCGCGATAAAAAGTATCTATCACTTTGCCTTGGCTAATCATCCAGTAATATAAAAACTTATTCAACAATTTATCAGTATCATTTGATGTGGCAATACGGTTATCTGCCGTAACAAAGCGGCCTCTGTAATATTTAATAACTTCCTTGACCGGTCGAGATTTCCCCCAAGGGATAGTCACTACTTCACCCTCTCGAAGGTTTTCTCCCGCTAATTCTTCTGTTGTCCATCCTGTCTGTTCACCAGTCGAAAGAAGAAATACATCTCCTTCATCCTGTTCCAGCGAAAAAAGGTCTGCGGCAAGCAAATATGGTTAGCTAATTATTTGCGGCTGCTTGCTTCTTTCAACAGCATTAAACTTTTTATCCCAAGTAGTTACCGTCCATAAAGGTACAAACTCCACCCCATTAGGGCAAATTTTGGCAATCAATTTTTCGACCTTATTCATATTTTTACTCCTTCAATATCACGAACAATTTCGTCAATCGACATTCGTAATTCCTGCTGTCGTACTACAATGCTCTTTATTTTGGTGTTCAACTCGATAATGTCCACAACCTCGTGAGTATCTTCTCCATCTACATAACTCGGGATAGAAAGATTGTAATCATTTCGGGATATAGTCTTATAATCAACAAGTTTAGTAAAATGCTCGATTTCTTCTCTGGATATATAAGCATCCAAGATTTTCGCACGATTTGCTTCGCTAAGTTTATTTTTATTACCTCCACGAATAAATTCGGCGGAGGCATCAATAAACAAAGTTTTATTGTCCTTCTTGCTCTTTTTGAGAACAATGATGCAGGTGGCTATGCCTGTGCCAAAGAAAAGATCAGGCGGTAATTGAATAACGCAATCAATATAATTGTTATCAATTAAATATTTGCGAATTTTTTGCTCGGCACCGCCACGATAAAGAACTCCCGGAAACTCAACAATGGCCGCCGTTCCGCTGGTAGAAAGCCAAGAAAGCATGTGCATGGTAAAAGCCAGATCTGCCTTACTCTTTGGGGCCAGCACGCCGGCCGGCGAAAAGCGAGGATCGTTTATCAAAAGCGGATTGGCATCACCGTCCCATTTTATGGAATATGGCGGATTGGAAACGATTGCGTCAAAAGGTTCATCATCCCAATGCTTTGGATCAGTAAGCGTATCACCATGTTCAATGTCAAAATGATTGTAATTTATGTCGTGTAAAAACATGTTGATACGACATAGGTTGTAGGTAGTAAGGTTTATTTCCTGACCGTAGAAACCAAGTCGCACATTTTCCTTGCCGAGAACTTTGGCAAATTTCAAAAGAAGCGAGCCAGAACCGCAAGCCGGATCGTAAACTTTATTAACCTCTTTTTTGCCAACTGTGGCTATTTCCGCCAAAAGCTCGCTGACTTCCTGGGGAGTATAGAATTCGCCACCGGACTTGCCAGCATTTGACGCATACATAGTCATTAAAAATTCGTAGGCATCACCGAAAGCGTCTATCGTGTTGTCCCGATAATCGCCAAGCTTTAAGTCGCCAATGGCCTCAAGAAGTTTAACCAGTTTTTGATTTCTTTTTTCTACTGTACCACCAAGCTTGTTGGAATTTACATCAAGATCATCAAATAAACCCTTCAAATCATCTTCACTATTAGCACCCTTGGCGGAATTTTCAATATTGGCAAAAACACGAGAAAGCGTTTCGTTTAAATTGGCATCATTCTTAGCGTTCTTTTTTACATTCACAAACAGTTCGCTCGGCAGAATATAAAAACCTTTTTCTTTAACTGTATCCGCCCGACCAAACTCCGCTTCTTTGTCGGAAAGATTGGCGTAATCAAAATCCTTTTTGCCAGATCGGCGTTCGTCATTGTTGAGATAGTTAGTTAAATTTTCGCTGATAAAGCGGATTGTATTACTTTTCGGCGATTTTTATGTCTTTTATCACTAGATCAAGGGCTTTTCTTAAAGTATCATGTGGTCCAATACTTTTGCCTTCTTTCCTCTCTTGCGTTTATCTGTATAAACGAGTAAATCGTCAAGGCGATCTTCTAATGAAACATCTAGCCCTTCCTCATACCAAAATTTCTTAGTAATATACCAAACAACTTGTTATAGTTGTTTGGTTGTAAGATCAATGTCGTAATGGAGAGAAAATAGTTTGACGGTTTTCTCTTGAACCTCTGGACTATATGAAACTGGTCATCAGGTAACAATAATACCTCTTATTTCCTTAGATATTCGCTCTTTTTCTTTATATGGCACGAGCGTTGGCAAGCTTCTTGCTCCATCGCAAGCTTCAGAAAGCGAAATATCTTCGCCCCTTACATCTTTAGCTGAATCTTTAAACTCTAAAGCCATTTCTTCAGCGACTCTTCTTCGGTTGGTTTACTCAATTCCATCATAATCTGCCATCTGTTCTATTTTATTAAAAATAAATTAGCTGAATTATCTAAAATAATATCTAGTTAACGGACGATGAAAATCGTTCTCAAATTCATAGATCAATGGCACAGCCATTTCTATATCTAATTTAATTGTTTCTTCTTCGGATAAATTTTCTGTGTGTTGGATTAAGGCTCTTATGGTATTGTTGTGAGCAACAAGCAGGACATTTTTTCCTTCTGCTATATCTTTTTCTATAAATCTATGCCAAAAATCTATAGTTCTTTCCATGGTTTGTTTTAAATTTTCGCTTAATGGCAAATCTTTTTTTTGCAAGTCTGTGTATTTTCTATCGAATCCGGGGAAACGGGGATCGTTTTTATCTAATGGAGGTGGTAATTCGTATAAATATCTCCTCCACTTTTGGACTTGTTCTTTGCCATATTGTCGAGTTATTTCGTCTTTGTTTAATCCTTGCAGAGCGCCATAGTGTCTCTCGTTTAAATGCCATGTTTTAATCTCCGGTATCCAAGCTAAGTCCATAGCTTCAAGTACTAACCAAAGGGTTTTAATTGATCGTTTTAAAAAAGAAGTGTAAGCGATATCAAAAGAAAAGCCGTTTTCCTTCAAAAGAAGGCCGACTTTTTTTGAATCTTCGACTCCCTTTTCAGATAAATCAACATCGGTCCACCCGGTAAAACGATTTTCCATATTCCAGACGCTTTCGCCGTGTCTTAACAAAATAATTTTTTTCATAATATTATTATACTACTACTAGAAAAATATTAAATATCCGTTTTAATTGGTTTGTATGTATTCGGGAGTTAAACGGTTATGCCGGTTTATTAACTAATCATATATTTCTTAGTATCTTGATCTAGTGATTACACGGCAACGCCAAGTATCAATGGCAAGTTGGATCCTGAGTATTTGGATCTTGATCGGTAGAAGTGTTTGTATTATTAGAACGAGTTTTATTTTTGAGATAACGTACCAATAAAACAGCTGATAAAGCTAACATAAAAATGAGTATAGTTACAACTATTGCGGCAACTTTTCCGTCTGTTTTATTTAAAAACTTGTTTTCTTGTTTTGATGAAATACTGTTATCAGTTTTATTTGTTGAATTTTTATTAATTTCTTTTTCGGTATCTTTTTCCTGAATAAAATTATAGTTAGAGGAGGCTGTAATTGTTTTATTGCTCTCTCCATAATTAAGATGGAGAGTAAATGTATACTCGCCAGACGGCCCATTCAAGGGAAAATCATTTCTGAAAGTGCACTTTGTGCCCGAAATGACATTTTGGGACGGGATGGAGATTTTCTTTACTTCTTGTTTGGCAGGATTGGCGACAGAAATATAACCACCCAGCTGAACATACACGTTCCCATCATTTGAAACTTGGAAAGAGTAGCTCAAATTTTCATCAGTTTGCAGGTTTGATTTATCAATCTGGAAATCATTTACTGCGATAGATTCATTGATTTCTCCGGAGACACGCAAGAGAATAAGCGAACTTGTTTTAGTTAAAACAGTATCGCTTGTATTGGGTTTGAAAAGTATGCTGCCATAATGACTGCCTGATTGGGCATTTTGGGGAATGTTAATGGTAAAGGGAAGTTTTTTTGTTTCACCTTGTTTTAAGACGAAGTTATTTTCGAATTTTATCCAGTCTTTGATTGAATTAGAGGGACTACTATCTTTAAGAGGAGTCTCGTTTGAATCTCCAGTGCTATTAAAATTTTCTGCGCTAACACTGACTATTAGTCCCGCCTGACTAATATTTGTGATATTAATATATTCTTTGACGACATCTCCTGGATCAGCTGTAAGTTCAAAAGAAGGCGGGCTAACTGTCAATTCACCGGCAGAGGCAAAAACGGTCGTCGGATTTTGGGAACAAAAGATTATTGAAGCGATGGATAAGATAATGGTAGGAAATATTTTTCTCATATATTTACGATAGCAAAACAACACTCGGGATGTCAATTAGATTTGTTTACTCATTTTTTAGGGAATATTTTGATTTCGTTATTTTCGATTTTCACGATTTTTAGTTCGACCAGTTTTTCAAGAACTTCGAGATAAACGGTGGCGGCAATTAAAAAATCAGGGGAGCTATTGTATGAACTAACTTCAAAAAATAAGAAATTGTATTTTCTTTGAATAGGAAGGTCGGTTTCTTCATCGACGATCTCGTAAACACCTTTGTCCTCATTAAAAAGTTGGGAGATATTGATAAAATCTTCGAGGGCTTCACTTTTGAAGCACTGCCTGATCTTTTCATCACTATGCTCAGAGACGATTTTTAGTTTAGCAATGATATTCATACAGGTGACCCAGGGCCAAGAGTAATGATTGTGATAGTCCTCCATTTTGCCAAGTTTTACAATTTTAGAAATGACATCTTGGGGATATGGGCGGTCGAAATTTTTAAGCAGACTGTTTTGGATCATATTTTTTTTGATGATATTGTTTTGGATTTGGACCGCTTGTTCGGGTGTAACTAAATAAAGCGTTCCTAAAATATTGGAAAAAGTATCAAATCTTGAGTCCTGACTTCCCGCCTTAATAAAGCCGTCTTCATGCCAGAATGCTTGCATAATTTTTTCTTTGAGCTCTTTAGCTTTTGATAAATAATATTTTTGTTCTTCCTGCTTGCCGAGATGTTCGGCCATTCTGGCCATACCTCTTAGGGCTTGGTAGAACAAAATATTGATATTGGAGAGTTTTCCTTTGCGATGGATACTATCGACCCAATCTTGAAATTTAACGCCGCTAACTAGACCGTTTTTTTCAAAAGTGATTTCTTTTTCAATCGCTTTGACCATTTGTTCCCATCTGATTTTCATGAGATTTTCGTCTTGGCTTAAAAGAGGGAATAATTCGTAGCTGGCTAAAATAACCATGGGAATATCGTCGCGAGGGAAGGGGGATCGGAGGCGATTCATGTAAATCGGTTTGGGCGTTTTACGTCTAACTAAAAACTGTAAGGACCGGATAAATGGGGTGTAATGCATCCAGTGTCTATTGCCTTCAATTCTAATAGGGAGAATGCCGTCTTCTTTTTGGTATTCGAAAATTAGATTTAAGGTGTTGTAGGCCTCAATCGGATATTTTTTGGCAAGGATATTGATAATACTTAAAGCGGTGTCTCTGGTCCAAATCTGCTCATAGAACTGGCTTTTGGGGCCGGCGGTAAATATGAGCGGTTCTTTGGAAATAAATCTTTCATTTTTAAAACAACCTATTACTCTTTTTAATACTCTTTCACAGGATTTCTTACAGCGGGCAACGATGGCTTCGATCTCTTTGGTTGTGATTTTTTCGGATTTGAGTATTTTTTCTGCGGAAAGGCTGTCGGTTATTGTATTGGTTAATATTTTACTGGGGTTTTCTTTAATCCTTGAGTTTTCTATGACCGCTCCTTTTGAGGCCTTTTAGGATAATTATAGACTATCTTTAAAGAATTGAACATATAGTAGACAGTGGATAATATACGGTATAGAATATGACTCTAGATGGAGAATGATGGGAAATTATATTTTTTCTAAAAAAATGGGGGAGACGATGGCGGAATGCGCGGAGCGATTTCGGGCTGAATATCCGGAAGTTAGAGGCCAGAAAATCGGCCATTTGGGTGCCTTAGATCCGATGGCTTCGGGATTGGTAGTTTTTCTAGTTGACGAAAGTACAAAAGAATATTTGGAACTACAAAAATTAACTAAAACTTACGAGTTTAAATTGGTTTTTGGTGCAAAAACTGATAGTTATGATATTTTGGGTATTGTCGAACCGGATATTTCTAAGATTGATAGCTTGAGTGATGTATTGATTAAAGAAGTATTGAGAAGTTTTATTGGAAAAATTAATCAGTCTCCCCCACTCTATTCTAATATTAAGATTAAGGGCAAGCCTTTATATTGGTGGTTTCATCGTGGCCGAGGATCAGAGATCGAGATAAAGCCACGAATTAGGGAGATTTTTTCAATTGAGACCGGGGGTATATATGAACTGGATATTATTTTGATAAAAAATAGATTGGAACTAATTCGTAGACTAACGGGCGACTTTAGGCAAGAAAAAATCATTGAAAATTGGGAGCGAGTTTTGGATAGTTTGAAAGGGCAAAATAAAAATTTTCAGGCGGTTGATGTTCGGGTTTCTTGTTCCTCGGGAACTTATATAAGAAGTTTGACCAATGACGTCGGACAAAAAATCGGCGCGCCGGCTTTTGCTTTAGATATTTATCGGATGGCGATCGGTGATTATTCATTTTAAATGGTGATAGATTGACACTAAGATTAATGCTAAGATAATTTATAAGCATGAGTGAAAAAGAAAATAATTATATTGAACATATAAATAAGATTGCAGAGGGAGCGGATGAATTTGATGGCTCTATTAAGGCGGAAAAGAAGCACATTGTTGAGGGGATATTTTCACATGTTGACGAAAGGCGAAATCGAGTTATAGACGGATTGATAGGCGGTTCGATGGAGATTGTTTTTAAAAGACTGTCACTGATCTTACTGTGACAATGATCGAAAATAATGCGATGATCAATCATGAAACAGCTGAAGAGAAAGGGAAATCTTCAAGTGAGACGGCGAGACGAATATTAAGTAACCCAGCTTATCTGGAATTAATCATGAGCAGAATATCTGCGATAATAAAATGCTACTAGAGAGTGGATCTGGTTTTTAGAATTTGGAAATAAACCTTGGGTGTGCATTGGGTGAGACACATAGGTAACACTTCCAGTAAAATAATTATGGTGGTGTTTAATGACCGATTGGTGATATTTCCCGATAAAAGAAAAAAATCTTTCTTAAGTAAATAGATCGATGACGAGAAATAGCCAAAATTCTCAAGTTTTTGAAAGAAGCGTGTTTCAGGATGAACTGGCTTATATTTTACAATTTTATGAGACCCCCATCATTCGCTTGGTTTACAACTCCCCAAAGATTATGTTAATCTTAAATCAAAAGTGTTACCTATGCACTCTCCTATGATATGTGGTTGATTTTTTGGGCTTGATCGGGTATAATATTTATACTGCCCGCGTAGCTCAGCGGATAGAGCAACTGCCTTCTAAGCAGTGGGTCGCAGGTTCGATTCCTGCCGCGGGCGCTGCCTGCAAGGCATTTATGGTGGCTGTAGCTCAGTTGGTAGAGCTCCAGGTTGTGGCCCTGGCGGTCGTGGGTTCAAGTCCCATCAGTCACCCAAAAACAAATTATACCTGAAAGGGTATTTTTTGTTATAATGTTTTTGAACATAATTAAGGAGGATAAGAATAGATATAAAATTAATAGAGACTACTGATTTATGACAAGATATTGTTAACATTGAAGCGAAACAACGCGATAATAGATATTATTTTGAAATTGAAGATATTGATGAGACAAAAAAATTACTAAAGGATAGCCGCATATATTTTATAAAAGCAGATGAGCAGAGGGTTATGGATTTTGTTTTTTATGTATGAGAGATTCGGCTCAGACGACTCATATAAAATAAATGACGAATACTCCCTTTTCTTCGATATACACCAGTTCAGCCTGCTAGTATAAAATTCCTTAAGCTATTTTACCATAGATTGTTTTGGTCTTTTTTTGCGCGCCTTGAGGGATTCGAACCCCCGGCCTCTTGTTCCGAAGACAAGCGCTCTAATCCGCTGAGCTAAAGGCGCATTGATGTTATAATTATATCTTATTAACCCTAAATAATCAATCATTTTCATTATAGATTAAGCATCTCTTCGAGATAAGTTTTGACTTTCAGTTGATCGGATATATTGTTTCTAAGCCCTAAAGCTAAATATTGGCTGAAAAATTTTTCCGGAATACTTTTTAAATAATAAAAGTCCTTTAGGTTGATAAAATGATGTTCGTCGTAATTTTTGGTCATAGTCGGACGAAAGACAATGTATGGACTGAGGACGCTGATATGATTGGCCTTGATCGGATATTCTTTTATTATTTCTAAAGTTTGCTGATAAGAACTGGGGAATGCTAATCGGACTTTTTCAAGGTGACAAATATCGAGGCAGATCCCGCCGAAATGGCCTATTTCTTCTTTTGTGAATACTGGATTTGAGTGATTTTTAATTAAGATACATTTTCTATATTTTTCTAGATTATATTGTAATGGATATCGGAACGTTATGTGAGTATTGAATAATTTGGTGTCAAAAATATCGTGCAACAAATCGAGTTTATATTGATCTACGTCGCTTCTTATATGACAGAATGGGATTTTTAACTTGGGGATTCGAGCGAGCGTTTCATAGATAGCATTGCGTTGTGATTTGTCGGCGCAGGTTTAAAATAGGGAGATTTCTTTTATATCGTAGTCTGTGATATCCTTGATATGTTCTTTCCAGTGACTCCAATGAGTTGTGACAACTGAGACTAAAATTTTTCTTTTTTGTTCCATTTGATTGACACTATTAGGTTGATGCTATATAATTAATTGTTATGAAGTTTGACTTGGTCGGGTAATTACAAGATAATTTATACGATACATAAATATTTTAAAGCAAATGCAATGATAAATAAACGCCATCCAATCATCGCAATCGTGGGAAAGCCGAATGTCGGGAAATCGACTTTTTTTAACAAACTAATTGGACAATCAATATCGATTACTTCTGAGATTGCGGGAACGACACGCGATCGAGTAATCGCAAATATTGATTGGCTGAATAAAACGTTTACTTTTGTCGATACAGCCGGATTGGAAGAGGTGGATAAGATTTCGTCTAGTATTTCGATCGACATGAATAAGCAAGTAAATGAAGCTTTGAAAGAAGCTGATATGGTGCTTTTTTTGGTTGACGGGAAAGAAGCATTGGATAAATCTGATCTGATTGTAGCGGAAAAACTGCGCAAAAGTCAAAAACCGGTTTTATTGCTGGTCAACAAAGCTGAAAGCGAGCACGTCAGAAAAGGTTTGGCTGATTTTTATAAAGTGGGATTAGGCAAACCTTATGCTGTGTCTTCGATCCATGGAACCGGGATTGCGGAAGTATTGGATGAAGTTGTTCGAGTGTTTAAAGATGATAGTAAATATACCTTCAATAAGGCAGAAGAAAAGATTCCTAAAGTGTCTTTGATTGGACGACCAAATGTGGGTAAATCGACATTGTTGAATTATTTGACAAATAGTGAACGATCGATTGTCAGCGATATTCCGGGCACGACTCGCGACTCGGTCAGTTCTAAGGTCAATTTTAACGGGCGAGAATTTGTTTTGATCGATACGGCGGGGATCAGAAAAAGTGGTAAGATCGAACGCGGAGTAGAAAAATATAGTGTTATCAGGACGCTTAGGAGTATTGATGAAAGTGATGTGGTGGTTATTGTGGTGGATGGGCAAGAGGGTTTTGTAAGAGGTGATGTACACTTAATCACACAGGCGCTAGAATCAGGAAAGCCGGTGATATTGGGAATTAATAAGACAGACGTGGCCTCGATCGAGGGTATTAATCTGCATCGATTTTCATTTATTAGAAAATTGGACTATACCTATATCTCAGCTAAAACAGGAACAGGGATTAAAGATCTTTTAGAGCTAGTTTTTCAAAAGTTGGAAGGGACGAGTACCAGCTATTTCGAGGATAAATAACAAACCAGAACCTGCCGACGATATTTTTTCTTGGCAAGATCCCCCATTCTCTTGAATCAGATGATTGATCTCTGTTATCGCCCATGACAAAGAATTCGTTCTGGCTCAATGTTTTCTCCAAAGTGCCCAGATCTGAACCTTCGATGGATGTTTTTTGATCCGGTTTAAGATATGGCTCGTTAAGCTTGTTGCCATTAATATAAACTTCACCTTGGGTAATTCTAATATTGTCACCAGGCAGACCGATAATTCTTTTGATAAAATAGACATTCATGTTTTGCGGACTTTCAAAAACGACTACATCGCTACGAGACGGTTCGCGGAGTCTGTAGGATAATTTGTCGATGATAATGAGCTGTCGATTGTGGAAATTGGGCTCCATGCTGCTGCCTTCAATAACAAAGGGCTGTATTAATAGATATCTAATAACAAAGGCTAATGTAAAAACAATGGCGACCGTTTTGACTAGTTCAAGAGAAAAGTTTAAGGTACCGGAGAGAAAACTGTCGAATTTCTTTTGTTCTTTTTGCATCAAAGTTAACTCCAAATTGTATTATTGGTTTAAATCATATGTTTGTCTTAATAATTATCCACCATTTGCTAGCACAAGTAAATAGTAGATGTTTAAGGTTTTTTGGGATTTCATAGAGATATCTGCATTTTTATATAGGGGATAATTAGACTTATTTGGAAGATCAGCTGTTTCTGGTTTCGGCGGAGATCTGGGAGAGGAATTTGGCTTTGCTGATCGATATAAATGATGAATATTTTCTTTTTGCTATCTCTTAAAATTGCAATGCTGATTTTGCTTTTTTATGAGTGAAAATATTGTTTTTTAATTTGATTAAAGATGTAGTTTTTAATTATTTTATGTTTTAATGTATATTAGATAGAAGGAGGGTATCTGGAACCGATTTTATTTAATTTGTTTGGAATATATTTCTATACTTATGGTTGTATTATTATCGCAAGCACGGTCTGCGGGGCGTTGTTATCTTATTATTTAATCAAAGAAAGAGTCCGCAAGCTAAGCTCGGATTTTTTGTTTTATTTGGCTATTATTTCAATCATTGGGGCGAGAATTTTTTATTTTATGTTAAACTTTAACAGGTTTGATGATTTTTGGCAGTTATTGTATTTTTGGCAAGACGGGTTGGTAATGTATGGGGGGATTATTTTCGGGGTAATCTATATATTACATTATTGCAACAAGAAAGGGTTTGATTTTCTTTATTTGATCGACAATCTTATGCCAGGACTGTATCTTGGATTGATCGCGGCGGGTTCTATGATGTATATGAGTGGATCTGGTGGTCCGGGATATTGGATGACTATTTACTGGAGTATTTTTTTGTGGGTTTCACTGATTTTGAGATTTATTTTAAAGGGAAAATGGTTTTCGACCGGCTATATATTTTTAGGAGGAATATTTTACTACTCCTTGGGGCAAGCTGCTTTGAGCTTTATAAATTCGTTGGAAGACAGTTATTTTACTTTTTCTTTGCATATGATTATATCGTTTTTGGTAGCCTTGATTGCTTTTGGGGTGGTTTTTCGATCTCAAAAGAAATATAGATCTGATTGGTTTATTTGGTATAAAAAGGTTAATTTTAAGATGATTGAGGCTTATAATTTTGCTAAACAAAAATGGCCTAGGAAATAGACCATTTTTGTTTTTTATTTTTTATTTTGCGAGAACCACTTTGACTTTTTTGACAATCTTGGTAAATTCTTCAGGTTGTTCGACGGCCATTTGAGAGAGGACTTTTCTGTTGATATCGATCTGAGCTTTTTCTAAACCTCTAATAAAAGAGCTGTAAGACATATCTTGGGCGCGGACGGCAGCATTGATTTTAACAATCCAAAGACGTCTGAAATTTCTCTTTTTATTGCGTCTATCGCGAAAAGCATGCTGGCCGGCTTTAAGCATGGCTTGTTTAGCTTGGCGGAATAGGTTATTTCGGCCGTGGCGATAACCTTTGGTAAGGTTTAATATTTTTTTATGACGCTTGCGCACTATTGTGCCGCGTTTGACTCTAGGCATTGAGCTCCTTTACTGTCGATTTGTTACCCGATATAGGGTACCATTTTTTTAATTTTTTTTGCATCGCCGTCGCACATGATTATAGTTTGGCCAGATAAGTGGTTGGCGCGAGGCGATTTATTTGTTGCTAAATGCTGGGTAGACATTCGTCTCACTTTAAATTTTCCAGTTTTAGTGATGCCAACAATTCTTTTGGCAGCTGTTTTACACGTTTTTATCTTTGGCATTATTTTTTCCTCTCTTGAGTATTACATTGAACCGATTGCCCAAACGAGACGGGGCTTGTTCATATTCAGCATCTAAAAGGTTTCTAAAGTGGTCGAACATTTCCATGGCTTTTTCTTGAAACATCATTTCGCGACCACGTAATTGTAAATTGACACGGACTTTGTTACCCTTGTCTAAAAAATCTCGGGCATGTTTTGCTTTTACTTGCAAATCATGCTCTCCTATCTTCAAGGATAAACGTATTTCTTTTAATTCCAGAGCTTTGCCTTTGGCTCTTTGGAGCCTTTCCTGTTTTTCCTGCTCATATTTAAACTTGTTATAGTCTAAAAGCTTGCAGACAGGGGGGCTGGCCGAAGCAGAGGCTTCTACTAGATCGAGGTCGCGCTCGTAGGCCAAATACAGGGCTTGATCAATACTAACGACGCCTAATTGTTGACCAGTTTCGTCAATTAAGCGGACTTCGTCTGCTGTTATCTCTTGATTAATACGTACGGAAGACTGTATATATGCTCCTTAAAAATTGTTTATCCTTTTATGCTAATTAATTTTAGCACGATTTGTGATTATTTTCAACACTTCTTTTGTGAATGTTAAGTCCAAAGGAGTTTTTGCTATTTCGAAGCCGGCAGATAGAACGGAAATGGGGCTGACTGATTGGATGCTTAGACGGACTGCTCCAATTGAAGTTTTATCGACTGAAGAGGGTTTTGAAGAGCGCCAGAATGACTTGCTGACTACCGGCATTTCTGAATACAAATCAAGACGCAAGTTGGGAGTAATGACGATGTATTCAGAACGGGCGTCGAGCATATATTTGCCGTCAATTTCTAAGTGATAATCCATAGGCTTTTCAGTTAAAATCTCAAGCGGGCTCAAAAAATATTTGTTTGGGAGAATGTGGCCGAGACCGATTGAAGTAATTTTTCGTTGTTTTAAACTATGGCAGGCTGACTTAACATTCTTTACTCCAAAAATATCAGCTATAGCATCGCTCAATCCATAAGGAATAACGCCAAGGGCGGCTGGGCTGGTAGCGACGACATTGGCAAGCCGATTTATTAATTCATCGCCACCGATGCCAACAATAGAGTTAAACCCGCGTTCAAGGGCCATTTGAGCTAATTCTTCGGCTGATCGGGCAGGACTACAGAGAGACATTTCGCCGGAAATATTTAAATCGGTGAGATATTGTTTGATCTTTTTTTGCATGTTTTGGAAGGGAGCGGATTGATTGTAATCTACAATATAATAATACATCAGATTAATCCTCTGCTTTTAGAGCTTCTCCCTGGGAGGCTTTTTCTTCTTTTGTATCTGACATAACACATTGCCCGTTGAAACGGGCACCTGGTTCGATATTTAGCATTTTGGCATGAATTTTGCCTGAGACTTGGCCGGTTGGTTTTATTTGAAGGCTTTCGAGAGCGTGGATTTCGCCGGAGATGGCGCCGGCGATTATAATGACTTGGGCCTTGATTGGACCTTCAACTTCGGCTGATTCGCCGATATAGATCGAATCATTGGAAAATAAATCGCCTTGTACTTTTCCATTAATGACAATAGGGCCTTCATCGTGAAGAGAGCCTGTAAGTTTAACCTTGGAGCCGATTATTGTTCCATGGTGAGATGCCTTACCGCCTGGCTGAGACTTGAGCATTTAGTCCTCCTTGAATTCTACTTTCGTCTCTTATTTTATACGACAAGTTGTCCTAAGACAAGAAAGCCACATCTAACGGTCTTGTCGGGATTGATTTTTTTTGATATACTATCTCCGTCAACTTGGTGGAGAATATTGCTTATGGAAAAAATTCGCGTCGTAGGCGCCAGAGTACACAATCTAAAAAATATTTCAGTTGATATTCCAAGAGATAAATTGACTGTTATTACCGGCTTGTCCGGGTCAGGTAAATCGTCTTTAGCTTTTGATACGATTTTCGCTGAAGGACAAAGAAGATATGTTGAAAGCCTGTCTAGTTACGCAAGGCAATTTTTAGGAGTACTTGAAAAGCCCGATGTGGATTATATTGAGGGATTGTCTCCGGCTATTTCTATCGACCAAAAATCAGCTTCGAGAAACCGCCGCTCGACAGTGGGAACAATTACGGAAATATATGATTATTTAAGATTGTTGTACGCTAGAATTGGAGTTCCGCATTGTCCAGACTGCGGAGCGGAAGTGACAAAGCAAAGCGCTGAAGAAATATTACAAAGAGTTTTAAATTTAATAAAAAATCGACGAGACGTAAAATTTTCAATATTAGCGCCTATTGTTAAAAACAAAAAAGGGGAACACAAACATCAGTTGAAACAAATCGGGAAAGCGAAGATCGGCAAAGTTAGAGTCGATGGGACGGTGATGGATTTGGAAGAGGCACAGTCGATAACTTTGGACAAACAAAAGCCTCACAACATTGAGGCAATCATTGATACATTTAATATCAGAGAATTTTTTGAAGAAGATTTGGAATTGATAAATAAGATCGCTAAAGCGGTTAATATTGGTTTGGAGCTGGGAGAAGGTATTATTTATTATTTAGATGAAGTTTCTGAGAAAGAGACTTTATTTTCCAAGCTTTATGTCTGCGCCAATTGCGGGCTGTCCTTGCCGGAAATAGAGCCGAGACTATTTTCTTTTAATAGCCCTCAGGGCGCATGTCCGGTATGCCAGGGGTTAGGAATCAGATTGGTAGTTGAACCTGATTTGGTGCTACCTAATCCGCGATTGACGATCGCGGAAGGGGCGATCAGGCCTTGGAGCCGTACAACTAGCCACAGCAACTGGTACAGCAAGGTATTAAATCAGCTTTCTAAAAAATACGGATTTAGTCTTGATCTGCCGGTAGGAGAATTGCCAAAGAATTTATTGGATATACTGCTATATGGTGAACCAGAGGAGGAGGAAGAAGAAGATAGATTTGAGGGGGTTATACCAAATTTGGAGAGAAGATTTCAGGATACGGATTCGGATTATTTGCGTCAGGAAATCGAAAAATATATGGTTGAAAAAGTTTGCGAAGCCTGTAGCGGACAGAGATTGCGACGCGAAGTTTACGGCATTATTATTGATGGAATCAATATCGTTGAGATTAATTCGAGAACTATTGATGCAGCTTATAAATTTTTCGTCGAATTGCTTGAAAAAAATAAATTGAACGAGCAACAGAAAAAAATTGCGGAACAGATAATTAAAGAGGTGACGACTAGACTGAAGTTTTTGATTGATGTTGGATTGTCTTATTTATCGCTTGACCGCAATGCTTCGACATTGGCTGGAGGAGAGGCGCAAAGAATTCGGCTGGCGACTCAATTGGGATCGGGTTTGACTGGAGTTATTTATATCTTAGATGAGCCTTCGATCGGGCTACACCCAAGAGATCATGAAAAACTCTTGAAGACTTTGAATACGCTCCGAGATATCGGAAATACAGTGGTAGTGGTGGAACATGACGAGGAGACGATGAGGACGGCGGATTATTTGATTGATATTGGACCGGGCGCAGGAGAGAATGGCGGAAAAGTGATGGCTGTCGGAACGCCCGATGAAGTGATGAAAAACAATAATTCATTAACCGTACAATATTTGTCAGGCAAGAAAAAGATTGCTGTTCCGAAAAAAAGACGAGGCCAAGCTGATAAATTTTTGACTGTGAAAGGGGCGTCGGAATTTAATTTGAAAAATATTAATGTTAAATTTCCTCTGAATAGATTTATCTGTGTTACTGGAGTGTCCGGGTCGGGTAAATCGACTTTGGTAGAAGATATTCTGGCCAAAGCGCTGGCAGCACATTATCATAATGCTCAAGAAATTCCAGGAAAGCATGAGAGCATAGAGGGATTGGAGAATATTGATAAGGTGATTAATATTGACCAGACGCCGATCGGCAGGACTCCAAGATCTAATCCGGCTACGTATACTGGTATTTTCGGGCCGATTCGAGATCATTTCGCTAATACAATCGACGCTTTACATAAGAATTTTGACGCCGGACATTTTAGTTTTAATTTAAGAGGCGGGCGATGTGAAACATGTCGAGGCGATGGTGTGATCAAGATCGAAATGCATTTTTTGCCAGATGTTTACGTGACTTGCGAAGATTGTCATGGTCAGAGATATAACAAAGATGCTTTAGAGGTGCATTTTAAAGGAAAAACGATTGCCGATGTTTTGAATATGACTGTTGATGAGGCGTTGTCGTTTTTTAACGAAGATGATCAGTTAAGAGAAAAATTGACGATGATGTCGGCGGTAGGATTGGGATATGTTAAGCTGGGCCAGCCGGCGACGACGCTTTCTGGCGGTGAGGCACAAAGGATAAAATTAGCGACGGAACTGATGAGACATGACACGGGCAAAACTTTATATATTTTGGATGAGCCAACGACGGGGCTTCATTTTGAAGATATTAAAAGATTGCTAAATGTTATTCAACGACTGATTGATAAAGGGAATACAGTGCTGGTTATCGAACATAATATTGACGTTATCAAGTCTGCAGATTGGTTGATAGATCTGGGTCCGGAGGGGGGCTTGGGCGGCGGAAAGTTGGTGGCACAAGGGGCGCCCGAAGAAGTGTCCAAAGCTGAGGGGTCTTATACAGGAAGATTTTTGAAAGACGTATTGTAGGATAAATATAATTACGAAAGAGGCCAAAGGATGGAAGCTAAGCGAGGCTTTTTTGTTATAATAATCGAGTTATGATAAATAGTTATCCAAATTTTGAGCATGAGGAAAGATTACGATTATCTGGATTTGAATTTGTGGCTGGAATCGACGAAGTCGGTCGGGGGCCGATTGCTGGCCCAGTGGTGGCGGCGGCTATTATTATTGATAAGTTTATTGAAGGGGTACGCGATTCTAAAAAACTAACAGAGCGAAAAAGAAAAAAATTGGCTTCTATTATATATAAAGAAGCGACTGATTACGGGATCGGAATGGCGGAAGTTTGGGAAATTCAAAAATTGGGTATTCAAAAAGCGGTCTATCTTGCGTTTGAACGGGCTGTTTGCAAGCTTGAAAAGGTTGATTATTTGCTAATTGACGGATATGGCTGGACGGAGAGTAAAATTGAGAGTGGAAATATTATTAAGGGCGACAATATTTCATTTTCTATCGCGGCGGCATCGATAATTGCTAAAGTTTACAGGGATGAGCTGATGGATGAATTGGATGAGAAATACCCGAATTATCAATTTTGCAAAAATAAAGGGTATGGTACAAATTTTCATATTGACAGTATAAAAAAATTTGGTCCTTGTGAAATTCATAGATTAAATTTTGAGCCATTGAAGTCTCTTTA
>CAYZYR010000006.1:0-39342 GCA_964482785.1 uncultured Candidatus Saccharibacteria bacterium
GAAGCACAGCTAAGGTTGATTTGACTTCAGTGCCATGAACATCTGATACCCTGCGCTCTTGGCGCAGGGAGGTTCATTCGGATAGTCTTTTGCTTTATTTTATCTAAGAGCCTGTTCAAGATCTATATCAGACAGCTACACCAGGCCTATTTCACCTGCAAAATCTAGATCTTTCGTTAAGTTAGCTTTGGCTAATTCTCCTCAAGTTTTAGATTTTTCGGCGAAAATATTTGTCTCATTCGTTTTTAGAATAGATTTTGGACAGGCTCTAAGGTTGTAAGTTGGTCTGTATTTTGATAGTCTGGAAGTAATGGGAACGCTTTATGTAGTGGCTACGCCGATTGGGAATTTGGAAGATATTACTTACCGAGCGGTGAGAGTGTTAAAAGAAGTTGATTTTGTGACATGTGAAGATACAAGACATTCACATATTTTAATGTACCATTATGGGATAGATAAGCCACTGGTTTCTTATCATGAGCACTCTAAACTGACTAAAATTGACTATATTTTAGATAGAATTAAAGAAGGGGAAAACGCGGCGCTGATAAGCGACGCGGGAACGCCGGGGATTTCCGATCCGGGCGGGTATTTGGTTAACAAAGCGGTGGAGAATGAAATTAAAGTAGTGCCGATTGCTGGACCATCGGCGGTAACGGCGGTTTTGTCTGTCTGTGGCTGGGAGACGAGCGGGTTTGTGTTTTTAGGTTTTCTTCCTAAGAAAAAAGGAAGACGAACTCTTTTGAACAGATTAAGAAATGAAGATCGCCCGGTGGTTTTTTATGAATCTCCAAACAGAGTAGAGAAAACTTTAGAAGAATTGAGACAATATTTGAGTGATGATGTTGATGTGGCGATTGGACGAGAATTATCCAAAGTATTTGAGGAGATAATTCGGGGTAAATTGGGATATTTATCATTAAATACTAATTTGATTAATAAAAAAGGAGAATTTGTAATATGTCTGAATTTGACTTAAAAAATTTTGGGTATAAGGTTAATCCGGCTAAAAATTTTGATAAGAATATGCAACAGAAGGTTTTGAATGATTTGCATCGCCAGGGAATGATTGAGGGAGCGCTAAAGGCAGAGGATGTTTTTAAGAATGTAAATGGCCAGATGATGATAGATATTAAAGGTTATGAAAATCATATGGGGCATATTCAGCATGAGATTGAGAAAGCGGTAAAACAGGTTGATCCGTCTGCGAATTTTACCAGTGGGAGATTGGTGGCGGTTGAACATGAACATATACATCCTGTCGCTAACCAACAGGCGGAGACGGCTAAACCAGCTGCTTTGATTAATGATATAAAGAAGGCCGATGAAACGGCTGCGATGGCTAAGACTAAAAGTAACCAGTTTTTAGACCAAGTATATGAGGCAAGGCAGAATAATAATCAAAGCCAGGGTATTATTTCTGCTTCTTCTTTGAATTTGCCGACTGTGAGGGGAACGGTGGCAAGAGATCATCCGGGTGAGAGTAATTTGTCAGGAAAAACATTACTTGATTCGATCATAAAGTCAGGTGGGCAGGTTGAAACAGGCGGTGATACGGGCTATAATGGAAATAATGTAAATCAATAAGTTTTTAGGTTAGAGAGATAGCCTTTTGTTATTATGAATAAATATTATATTACGACTTCAATCGCATATTTGACCGGAGAGCCTCATGTCGGGTACGGACAGGAGCTTTTGGCAGCGGATGTTTTGCGACGTTATTATGAGTTAAGAGGTGTTAAATCGTATTGGCAAACAGGAACTGACGAGCATGGGGCGAGTGTTTTGGCTAAGGCAAAAGAGGTAGGTAAAGCGCCGAGTATTTATGTGGATGGGGAAGTTGCGAAATTTTATAAGCTGTGTGAAGATTTAAATCTTAAATATGATGGTTTTGTTCGAACGACAGATTTGGATCATATCAAGAACGCTCAGGAAATTTGGATGAAGGCCTATGAGGCGGGTTATATTTACAAGAAGCATTATTCTGGAGTGTATTGTGTTGGTTGTGAAGCGATGAAGACAAAGAGCGAGCTTGTTGAGGGAAAATGTCCGAATCATTCACAACTGGAGCCTGAGGTTATTGAGGAAGAAAATTGGTTTTTTAAATTGTCTCAATTCCAGGATCGATTGTTGGATTGGTATGAGAAAAATCCGAAGTTTGTGCAGCCGGATTTTCGGTTTAATGAGATTAAAAGTTTGGTGGAAAATGGCTTGGAAGATGTTAGTATCTCGCGGAGCAGGGAAAAGCTTCCCTGGGGAATTTTGGTACCAAACGATGATAGTCATGTGATGTATGTGTGGTTTGATGCGTTGACTAATTATTTGTATCCGGGTGAGCAGTGGCGGCCAGCTGATTTGCATATTATTGGTAAGGATATTTTGAGATTTCATGCGGCACTTTGGCCGGCGATGCTTTGGGCGGCCGGATATAGCGATGATGAGCTGCCTGCAAAAATCCATGCGCATGGTTTTATTTCGGTTGAAGGTCAAAAGATGTCTAAGAGTTTGGGCAATGTAGTGCGCCCGAGCGATCTAATCGAGAAATTTGGAGTGGAGGCGACAAGATATTTACTGCTTAAGGAATTGAGTTTTAGTCAGGATAGTGACTTTTCGTGGGAGAAAATGGCTCAACGATATAATGCTGATTTGGCTAATGATTTAGGGAATTTGCTACAGAGAACGCTGGCGATGATTAATAAATATGGGGTAAAAGTTGAATTGCCTGATATTTTATTTATAGATAAAAAATTTGACAACAATGATCGTTATTTGGATTTTTTGCAGCTAGCGGATGTTTTGGCAGGGACTTTGAGAGATCGTTATGACGATTTTGTTAAAAGATTAGATTTTTCTGAAGCGCTTTATGAAGTTCAGAAAATTATAAGCGCGGGGAATAGATATATTCAGGAGAACCAACCATGGGAATTGGCAAAAAGTGACACAAAGAAATTGGGAGAGGTGCTAAATACGGTCTATGAAGCGCTTTGGTGTACAAGTGAATTGATAGCTCCGTTTATACCGGAGACGAGTAAAAAGATGAAGAAGCAACTGGAAGAGTTGAAGCCTGAGCCGTTATTCCCAAGAGTTGCGAGCTAGGAGGGTTGGGTGTTTTTGATACCATTTTTGGCTGTAGTAGCCGATGTTAGCGGGAAAGTTATAGAAAAAATTGCATTAAGCCGTAAACGGATGGCGATTAATACATATTTGCCACTTTTGTTTTTGTTATTATTTTTTGTGTCTTCATTGTTGTCACCGATTTTTGGAGCGATCGATCGGTCACTGGTTTTTCAGATGAAATATTTGTTACTGCTTGTTTTGATGATTGTGTTGGCAGTAGTTTGGAATATACTGAGCGCTTCGAGCATGCAGAAAGAAAAGCTGTACGAGCATGAGATGATTTTAATGCTATCGCCGGCTTTGACAATAATTTTGGCTTCGATTTTTAATCCGGCCGATTTTGACCTGAAGATATTTGGAGCGGCAATGGTGGCGGCGATATTTTTGATTGTGGCGAGACTGGAAAAGGGCTATATTAAATTTAATCAGTACACGTATAATATGTTGGTGGCGATAGTGTTGCAATCTTTCGAAGCGATTGTGATAAATGCTCTTTTGCAAAAAGTTTATTCTCCGGTTAGTCTTTATGCATTTAGAACGGGCTTTGTCTTTCTTTTTTATTTGATTTATTTTAGACCGCATTTTAATCTGATCTCAAGAGATAATTTCAAGCTGACGTTATATTCGGCTTTTTTGGGGGCGTTATGTATGATTTTGAGATTTTATGGTTATAAAGATTTGGGTATAATTCAGACAACTTTGATTTTAATTGTCTCTCCGGTTTTTTTGTATTTAATCTCGGCGAGATATTTTCATGAAAGGATAGGATTGAAGGCGAAGATTTCGGCCGGAATAATTCTATTGTGTATTGCTTATGCGACATATATCGATGCCCTATCTCATTGATACGCATTGTCATTTGAATTTAGATGATTTCAAGAATGATTTGAATAAAGTGATTGAGCGGGCGAAAAGTGTTGGGGTTAGAAAAATGGTGATTGTAGGGACTTCGGCGGTTGAAGACCGTCGAGTTTTTGATTTGTGTATGAAAAGCGAAGGATTGTTTGCAACAGCTGGATATCATCCTTATTATTTAAAAGATTTAAATGATGAGGAAATAGAAATTCAGTTGGGGCAAATTGAGGAAATGATTGGCAGGGAAGGGGTGGTGGCGGTGGGTGAGATCGGATTGGATTATTATTACGAGTTTTTGGATAAAGAATTGCAGAGAAAGATATTTGTAAAGATGTTGGGACTGGCGAAAAAATATGATAAACCTATTGTGGTTCATAGTCGAAACTCGTTTGAAGATGTTTTGGAAATATTGAAAAATGAGGGTCCGAATTGGAGGGGTGTGATGCATTGTTTCACAGGTGGCCCGAAAGTGGTTCAGAAGGTGCTTGATCTGGGTTTGCATGCGGGTTATACAGGCTTGATTACTTATACGAAAGATCGGGCTTTGTTGGATTCTGTTGGGGTGGTACCGATGGAGAAAATTTTGGTGGAAACGGATGCGCCATGGTTGTCACCGGAACCTTATCGAGGTCGGAGGTGTGAGCCGGCTTTTGTTGTTGAGACGGCGAAGATGATCGCTCAGATGAAAGAGATTGCTTTTGAAGATTTTTGTAGGATTACGAGTATTAATGCGGAAAAGCTATTTGGTTTTTAGGGTTTCGGGATCGGGGATAATGCTTTTTAGGAGGTTATATCCAGTCATTTCGGAGGATGGTTTGAGGCCTAAGAGATTGAGAACGGTTGGAGCGAGATCGGCTAACATTCCTTCAGCATGTTCGATATCGTTTTGGGGTCTGGAGAGTTTTAAGTTGGGATGGGCGATAATACAGGGGACGGGATTTAAGGTGTGGCTGGTGCTCTTTTCACTTGTTTGGGGATTTATTTTTTGTTCGGCGTTCCCATGATCAGCGGCGATTACAAAGTAGCTCTCGGGGAATTCATTGACAAGCCTGCCGAGTTGTTCGTCTACAGTTTCGCAGGCTTTTACGGTAGCATCGAAGTTGCCGGTATGACCGACTAGATCACAGTTGGCGAAATTGATCATTATAAAATCGTAGGGCGTTTTTTTGTTTTCCTCGATGATGAAATCAGTTATTCCAGCGGCTGACATCTCTGGTTGTAGATCGAAGGTAGCAACTTTGGGTGAAGGGATCAGTTGCCATTTTTCGTTTTCGTGAGGCTCGGGCTTTCCTCCATTTAGAAAGTAAGTTACGTGAGCATATTTTTCGGTTTCGGCAATGTGTAATTGAGATAATCCGGCCTCGCTGATAAGATCGGCCATGGTTGTCTGGATGTGTTCAAGCGGAAAAGCGGCATTCAGAGGCATGCTTTCGTTGTAAGTGGCCATGGTGACGATGGAAAGACCTTTTAGTGTTATTTTGTCAGGCATGTCTTGTCTTGGGAATAAAAAGAGTTCTACTATTTGTCTCATTCGGTCTGGTCGAAAATTGAGAAAAATAAGCGAGTCTTTTTCTTTAATAGCGACAATATTTTCTTGGTTAGTATTTTGGGCGGTATTTTCTTTTTTTGAAAAAAGTTTATTGATTAGACCTTGATTATTTTGACTGGAGGATAAGTTTATCAGGGTTGGTTTTATGAATTCATCTGTTTCTTTGCGATCATAAGCCTGTTTAATGGCTTCTTCGGGCGAATTTGCATTAAGGCCTTCTCCTTTGACAATGGCATTGTAGGCTAGAATAGTCCTGTCCCAGTGATGATCTCGGTCCATGGAATAATACCGTCCGGTGACAGAGGCTATTTGAGCGTTAATGCGCAAGTCGCTGATGATTTCTTTTGTTTTTTTAACAAACATGGGAGCGCTTGTAGGCGGGGTATCGCGTCCGTCCGTTATCATATGGACATAACAATTACCCTTGAAATTGCGTTTTTTGACAAGTTTGAGAAGGGCTTCGAGATGATTGATGTGACTGTGAACGCCTCCAGAGCTAATCAGTCCGATGATGTGGAGATTTGTGCTGTTTTTTTGAGCGTTATCTATGGCACTGTTGAGATAATTATTGTCAAAAAAAGTGCCGTCGCTGATTGATTTGGTAATGCGGGGCAGATTTTGATAAACGATCCGGCCGCTGCCAATGGTGAGGTGCCCGACTTCTGATCCTCCCAGCTCTCCCCAAGGCAGGCCAACTTCTTCTCCGGAGGCGCTTAGTAAGGTGTGAGGATAATTTCTCCAGAGATAGTCAAAGTTTGGTTTGTTGGCTTTGAGAATGGCATTTCCTTCTTTGATTGGGCTGTATCCCCAACCGTCCATAATAATCAGAAATACTTTTGGTTGTTTCATAAACCCTCCAATATAATAATATCCTATATGTTATGTGGTTACAATTAGGTGTTTTTTGGAAAAGAAAAAAGGTTTTTATAAGAGATGTCTTGTATTTTTAAGAGAGATTTCTTATGAGGGAGGAGGCCACTATCATGCGTTCTTAATCTTCGCGCTTCCTCTGCTTAACAAGCAAAAATGGAACTGTTTTTGCTATAAAATATTTTGACTAAGTGCACTATAGTTTGGCGGTAAAATATTTTATAGATAGAGAACTATTTTTTGAGACTCTATTGTTATTTTTGAGTTGGGAATGCAGTACTCCGTCATGGAGATCCAGGTATTTATTAATAGAGGTATTGGGTTTTGGTTGGTGCTGAGATGACAGGAAATGGATAGGGAAGGCAAAAATATTTTGGAATTAATATATTGATGATTGGCTGATATAAACGTAGAATGAATATGGAGGTATTTTGAATATCGTTGATGCTATTATAATTGCTGCGTTGCTTTATTACCTGGCAGATGGATATAGACGCGGTTGTTTAAATATTATAATGGAGCTGATTAGTTTTATTATCTCTTCGTTGGCAGGTCTTTATTTGTCGGGATTTGTGGGTAAAAATATAGTGAATTGGTTTAATATGCCAAATACTTACGGGCCTTCACTTGGCTTTATTTTTGTATGGGTGTTGCTTCAGGGGATATTTGCAGTCTTAATCTATTTGATTGATAAGCACATTTCTAATCAAATGGAAGAATCAAGAACTAATAAGATTATTGGGATTTTTACTTCGGAACTAAGGGGTCTTATTTTTATTTCTCTCATTTTGATTTTTGTTATGATTTTGCCGATCGGCGGGGATATTAAAAATATTGTTAATAATTCTTTTATTGGAAATAAAATAATAAAAAATGGGGCAAATGTTAGCGTGGTGCTACAGAAGACTTTCGGTGGGGCTGTTAATGATATGGTGACTTTTATGACGGTTAAGGAACCGATCAGGTCTAGTGGTCAGCTGGACCCGAGTATAAACAGTAAGATTTTGAAGCCGGATGAGTTGTTAAATTTGGGTTATACTACGACAGATGTGAGTGAAGATGAGCAGTCGGCGGCAAAAATGCTGGAGCTGATCAATAAAGAAAGAATGAAGCGGGGGCTGGGTGAATTGAAATCTGATAATGAGATGAAAAAAGTGGCGTTATCACATGCAAGAGATATGTTCGCCAGAGGTTATTTTTCTCATGTTAGTCCCGACGGAGTAGGGCCTTTTGATCGGATACTAAAGTTGAATATTGAATATCAGGTGGCGGGAGAGAATCTGGCTTTGGCGCCGACAGTGGATATGGCTCATGTGGGACTGATGAATTCTCCGGGACACAGAGCGAATATCTTGGAACCAAGGTTTGGTCGGATTGGTATAGGAGTGCTTAACGGTGGAGTTTATGGAAGGATGTTTGTTCAAGAGTATAGAGATTAGAAGGTATTTGTCTGCTGTTTTGATTTTGGCTGGAAAGATTTTGTTTTGTAATTAATTATGAGATGGATTTTAGAACCTGTTCATAATCTATATCAGGCAGCTGCATCTGGCCTATTTCACCTACAAAATGTAAATTTCTCGTCAAGTTAGCTATGGCTAGCTCTCCTCAAACTTTACATTTTTCGGCAGAAATATTTCCAGATTCGTTCCAAGAATAGATTATGAACAGGTTCTTAGAAACTTTGATAGTGAATATCGTAGTTGTAATTGTAGTCTAAGAGAGGTAATTCGGTTGTTTCTAGATAGACTTTTTGTTTTTTAATAAGTTATTATTTAAGTTCAGAGAAACGTAATTATTAACTACTTGTTGGTTGGTGGGTTTTAACTTGCCGGTGACTGATAATCTATCAGGCTTACTGTAGATAATGTTGGAGAAATTTTGGGTATTGATCTGATCAGGAATTCTAACCAACATGATATTCTGGCCGTCTGATACGATAAAATTTTTCTCGTCCATCACATCTATTACTCCTAGGTTGGTAATGGTAGTATTTTCATCGACCATAAAAGTACTTTTTTCAGGAATTTCTCGGTTGTAGCTCTGTCGATTGGTAGAGCCTAGGGTATAAAAATCTTGTTGATATGAGTTCCAGATCCCGTAGGTGATTAAAACCAATGTGCTTAAAAATATAAATGTGGGTAAGGAAAAAAGATCTAGTTTAGATCTTTTCCCCCTGAGACGTCTATTTTTTTGTGGCATGATGTCTCCTTAATTTAGCTTAGTGATATCCATAAGAGCCAAATAGCAAGAACGAATAAAATAATTGCGATAATCCATCCGATGATATTGGCGGTTTGACTGACATAGGCGACTGGCTCGTAGTATTCGGGCTTGTATTTTTCTTTATCTTTATCTTTTCCTTCTTTGTATTTTTCTTTGAGTTTTTCTTCCTCTCGAGTTTCTCTGTTGTCTGGCTCGCGCGGGGTTGGTTGATCAAATGGGTTTTCCATGACTAGCTCCTTTCAAGTAAAATTTACCTTTATATAGGCTAACAATCATTGTGTTATCGAACTAGGTCAAGCTGGAAGTTTGGAGATATTTTTATAATTATTCACAATTATTTATAAATGTGTGAAAAAGTAGTATAATCAATCGGTTAAAAGAGTTTGTTTATGAAAAAAAATAATAAGATAAAAGTAGCGGTGGCGATGAGCGGGGGAGTTGATTCTTCGGCGGCTGCTGCATTATTAGTTAATCAGGGATATGATGTAGTGGGTATGTTCATGAAAAATTGGACACAGCCGATTGCCGGAGCAAAAGGGACTTGCCCGTGGATTGAAGATCAGAAGGACGTGAGAAGGGTATGTGCAAGATTAGGCATCCCGTCTTTGACAGTGGATTTTGAAAAAGAATATACTGATCGGGTGGTTGAATATTTTTTTAAAGAATATGAAGAAGGGAGAACGCCTAATCCGGATGTGATGTGCAATAAAGAAGTAAAATTTGATGTTTTTCGTAAAAGAGCGAGAGAGTTGGGAGCTCGATATATGGCGACGGGACATTATGCTAGGATTGAGAGAGACGGGGAGGGGGTGACCCACCTTCTAAAAGGCGTTGATGATAGCAAGGACCAGTCTTATTTTTTGTGTAAATTGGGCCAAGAGGAACTGCAGGATACTCTTTTCCCGATTGGTCATTTGGAGAAAAAGGAAGTTAGGGAATTGGCGAGAAAATATGGTTTGGCGACTGCTAACAAAAAGGACAGCCAGGGAATTTGTTTTATAGGACCAGTTAAGGTTAGAGAGTTTTTAAAGACTCGATTACTGATTGATGATGGGCCAGTTAAATTGGATAATGGTGGAATTGTGGCAAAACATGAAGGTGTGTGGTTTTATACGATTGGGCAAAGACTTGGGGCTTCTGAAGTGAAATGGCCGACTCAGGATGTTCCGACTTTGTATGTTAAGGGCAAAGATGTAAAAACTAATACTTTGATAGTGGGACTGGAGGATGAACTTTACGCCTCAGGGCTTATTTGCGATAATGTTAATTGGGTAGTGAAAAAACCAAAATTGCCTTCATCTTACGATGTGATTATCAGATATAGGAGTAAGCCTGTTAAAGCGGTTATTGAGGAATTGGGAGATAAACTGAAGATAGTTTTTGATGAAAAGCAAAGAGCGGTGGCGCCTGGCCAGGCAGTGGTGATTTATGAGGGGGAGGAATTGATAGGAAGTGGAGTGATCGTTAGCGCGATTGGCGGACAAGGAGTTTTATGAATAAATATGCAAAAATTAAAGCTAATGCACTGAGATTTTTTTTGGTTATTAGTATGTGTTCGATATTTTTTTATTTGGGTTTTTTGGTAGGGTATGATAATTGGATAGGGTTCAGGCCGCCGCTTGGAATTTTTAATCAGCTCAAGGGCCACTCTAAGTCGGTGGATTTTAGTAGATTTTGGCAGGTTTGGAATACTATTCAAGATAAATATGCGGGTGAAACCGATAATCAGAAAATGTTAAACGGGGCAATCTCAGGTATGGTTTCGAGTTTGGATGATCCTTATACAATGTTTATGCCTTCGGAGCTAAATTCTCAGTTCCGAGAAGATTTGAGTGGTCATTTTGATGGAATTGGAGCGGAGGTTTCGAGTAAAGACGGTTCGATTATTATTGTGGCTCCACTTGAGGGTTCTCCGGCTAAAAAAAGCGGGCTGCTGCCTCAAGATATTGTTTTGAAGATTGATGGTAAATCAACTGAGGGAATGACTGTGGAACAAGCAGTGGCAAAGATACGAGGTAAAAAAGGAACGGAAGTTAAATTGACTATTACTAGAGAGGGTTTGGATCAGCCTAAAGAGATTAAAGTTACTAGGAACACAATCAAGATTGAGAGCGTGAAGTGGGAGATGAAGGAAGGGGATATTGCTTATATTAAAGTTACTCAATTTGGTGAAGATACGATGGGACTGATGGAAAAAGCGATTGATAATATTAAAGCGAAAAATGCTAAAGCGGTGATTGTTGATATGAGAAGTAACCCTGGTGGATTGCTTGATGTGGCGATTGATATGACAAGTATGTTTATTAAGAACGGGGTAGTGGTTCAAAGAAAGTATAAAGACGGCCATATAGAAAAGGATTATACAACATTGTCTCAAAATATCAGTAAGACAAAGTTGTATGTGCTAATTGATGGTGGATCTGCTTCGGCTAGCGAAATATTTGCGGGGGCGATCCAAGACAGTAAAAGAGGGACATTGATAGGGGAAAAAACTTTTGGCAAAGGTTCGGTTCAGGATTTGACAGAGCTTGCCGATGGCTCGTCGATTAAGGTAACTATCGCGAAATGGTTGACTCCTAAAGGGAGAGAGATTGACAAAAAGGGAATTGAGCCGGATATTGAGGTAAAAGCTTCCGATGATGAAAATAAGGATGCAGTTTTAGATCGGGCTTTGGAGGAAGCGAAGAAATAGGAGTGTATGATGAAGGTGATTTTGCTAGATAAGGTTCAGGGTGTAGGCAACAGAGGAGATGTGATTGATGTTAAGGAGGGATATGCTAAAAATTATTTATTTCGGAAAAACCTAGCTAAGTTGGCGAGTGACAGTGCGGCTAAAAATATTAAAGAGCAAGCTGATGCTTTGCAGGCTAAAAAGCTGAAAGATCTGAAGGAGCTAGAGGGGAAAGTGGCATCATTGGCGGGTAAAACTTTTGTGTTTAAGAAGAAAATTAATCCTAAAGGTCAGTTATTTGCTTCTATTAGTGATGAAGATGTCAAGAAAATGGTAGCAGGGGAAATTGGGATTAGGCCGCTGAAGGTTGAAGGGGTTCCTGTTAAAGAAAAAGGCAGATTTGGCGTTGAGCTGGAGTTTGCTTTAAGAAATAAGGTTTCGGTTGTCTTGGAAGTAATTGAGGGATAGTATTGTATTTTCTAATTGTGGTATTATAGAATTGTATTATTGGAGGGGATATGATTACTAGGACTCCGGAGGAACTAGAGGAGAAAAGCCAGACGGTGTCACCTGATGTGAAAGTTGTTGCAAGGGATAGCTCCGCTAGTTCAGCACAAAAAATAGAAAAGAGTAAACCGGAAATAAGTGTTTCGGGGGGAATTTCTAGTCATAATCTTCATGCTAGAACGGCACAGGTCAGAAAAAGCGATGACTCGATTAAGGATGGTGATTTGAGTTTTATTAAAAATGATCAGACAGTTAAGGAAACTAAGACAGGGTCAGATGATGTTGCGGCTAAATTGCCAGCTGTGGCGAATGAGGATACTGAGCTGGTTGAGGTAGAAGGAAATAATACTCTTCCGACAGCCACTGCTGAAACAAGCGTAACTAAACCGGAAGAAAATATTTTACCAGTGGCTGAAGATAAAATACCAGAGAAAGCTGTGGCCGCGATTGAAAGTCGCGAGATCGTTGAGGGATTGAAGATTAAAGCTCATGCTCTAGAAGATGTGATTGGAAAAGATGGTCGAACTGAAAAAACTGTTCATAAGGGAGATGTCTCAGAAAATGACAGTACTTCAGAGCTTGATTATGAAGAAGATGACTCTAAAAATGATAATATTATGGATGATAAGCTGGATGAGATAAAATTGGACAAATCGTCAGATGATGAAAAAACTTCGGGTGTAACAATTATTGACCAATCTAAGCTGTCTAGCGATCTCTCAGAAGAGAATAAATCGGTGTCAACTCTATCAGGTTTATCGGATGATTCGGCCAAAGTGCATTTGGCATCGTCTCAAGTTGGTTCAGAGGCTGGCTCCGCTTCAGTTCCTTTGAATTCTTCGGCTGCAACTTCTAATATTGATGGCTTAAATATTGTCAAATCGACTAAGACTGCTTCTGAGTTGGGCATTAAGCTAGATCAATCTGTTAGCGTGCCAAAAACAAATTTAGTTGAATCGGTTGATTCTGAAATAAGTAAGGAAGAGGGTAAAGCGGCGATTATGATTGAAGCGACCTTGACGCCAGAGCAAGTTAAAAAGAAGTCGCTTAAATTGGTATTTGATATTTTAATCTCATTGTTGTTTTTTGCTATTATAGGTTTTGCAGGTTATAAATATTTATGGCCTTTAATTCAAGAATTAATGACTGGTATGTAAGTGTATTGAATAGTTTGGTTTAAAATATTATTATATATTTAGAATAGAATTAAAATAAGGAGTTAAGATGATAACTTGGATAATAATTGGTTTGGCAGTAATATTGGGTTTTGTGTTTATAGGGTTGTACAACGGATTAGTAACTCGCAAGACTAGAGTAGATGAATCTTGGAGCGATATTGATGTTCAACTGAAGAGGAGATATGATTTGATCCCTAATTTGGTGGAAGCGGTTAAAGGTTACGCCAAACAAGAGCAAGAAATATTTATTAAAGTTACTGAGGCGAGAAATAACGCGATGAGCGCCTCAAATCTTAACGATAAGGCTAAAGCGGAAAATGTGTTGACAGATACTCTAAAATCACTTTTTGCGGTGGCTGAAAATTATCCGACGCTGAGGTCGAGCGAGAATTTTCAGAAATTGCAGGATGAATTGACAGATACTGAGAATAAAATTGAGGCGGCTAGAAGATTTTTCAATGGAAATGTGCGCGAATACAATATTTCGATTCAAACTTTCCCGGGTAATATTGTGGCGGGAATGTTTGGTTTTGGGAAAAGAGATTTCTTTGAATCCGTCGATCAGGATGTCAATGAACCGCCAAAAGTTACTTTTTAATAGATTTTACTTCTCAAGTAATTATGGGATAAATTCTAGTTATAATTTTTGGTTGTAGTTTTTTAGGCGTGATTATTTTATAATCTTGATGGAGTGAGAAATGTATAAAGATATTGATTCGAATAAAAGAAAAACAGCACTTCTGATCACAATATTTCTGGTTTTTATCATTGGTTTTGGGTGGATTCTTTCATATGTGCTTGATAGGCCTTGGATTTTGCCGCTGGCGGTTGTGATCAGTGTTTTTCAAAGTCTGATTAGTTATTATTATTCGGATAAAATCGCGCTTGGTATCTCTGGGGCGAAGGAAGCGCCAAGAGGGCGGTTTGTTGAATTGTATAGAATAGTGGAAAATCTTTCTATTGCCTCGGGTTTGCCCCAGCCAAAAATATACGTGATAAATGACAGTGCGCCAAATGCGTTTGCGACAGGCCGAGATCCTAAACATTCGTCAATAGCAGTGACAACGGGTTTATTGTCAAAATTGAATAAGACTGAGCTAGAGGGTGTGATCGCGCATGAAATGAGTCATATTGGTAATTATGATATTAGATTAACTACAGTTGTGGTTGTTTTGGTGGGGATCATCGCGCTGGTTTCTGATTTATTTTTAAGATGGATGTGGATTGGTGGAAGCGGAAGAAAAAGAGAAGGAGAAGGGGGCGGTTCATTCGGCGCGATATTGATTATCCTCTCGGTGTTATTAACGATTTTGTCGCCTCTTATTGCGACATTAATTCAGCTTTCTATTTCTCGTAAAAGGGAATATTTGGCGGATGCGAGTGGAGCATTATTGACCCGATATCCTGAGGGTTTAGCCTCGGCATTGGAAAAAATAGGACACGACAAGGAACCGCTTGAAGTAGCAAATAAGGCAACGGCGCATTTATATATTGCTGATCCGATGAAGGCTGATGAGGGGTCGGCTAGGAAAACGAGTTGGCTTGCAAATTTATTTAATACCCATCCGCCGATCCCTGACAGGGCTAAGAGGCTGAGGGCGATGATAGGTGATTAGGTTGAGATCTCTTATTTCTGTGGCTACTTTTTTGATTGGGATGGCGGTAGGGATGATTATTACGTATTTTATCCATCCTAACGCTGTTTCTCTTGGTAAGATCCAGAGTAGCAATTTTATTAAAAAGACTAATTTGGATAAAAAACTTGGGCTGAAAGATGAGAAGACGGGAGAAGGCGCAGGTGTTATTTTGATGTATCATCATGTTCAAGATGTGGGCTCGACAAACAAATTGGAAAGCGATTTGAGCGTGAGTTTGAAAAATTTTGAAGAACAAATGGAATTTTTGTACAGGATGGGGTATAGAACAATGGCACTGGCGGAGATGGCTGAAGATGTGAAAAAAGGTAGTGTTTCGGATAAGAGCGTAGTGCTGACTTTTGATGATGGATATGATGATTTTTTGAAGAATGCTCATCCTATTTTGAAAAAATATGATTTTAAGTCAACTATATTTGTGATAACCGATAAGATTGGCCAGGGCGGCTACCTAAATGATGAAGAGATTCGTGAATTGTCTGAATGGGGAGTGGAGATTGGTAGCCATAGTTTAAGTCATCCTAATCTGGTGAATACTGGCAGACATGAGGTTGAAAGACAGCTTAGCGAAAGCAAGAGGGTTTTAGAGGGGCTTTTGGATAAGAAAGTGACTAGCTTTTGTTATCCCTCAGGAAAGTACGATAAAAGTGTTAAAGATACTGTTGAGGCGGTAGGCTACGGGCAAGCGGTAACAATAGTAGAAGGGCTGGTTGAGGAAGGGAATGATCTGTTTTTGTTAAATAGGATGCGAATGAGGGGGGCGATGAAATTGAAAGATTTTATTGGGAAAGTTTTAGTTGATTAGATGAAATGTTTTTGGAGAGGGGTCTGCTTTTTTATTGGGACAGGTTTTTTAAAAAGTGTTTTTTAAGGAAAGCGCCGCCCGGGAGGGCGGCGCGTGGAGTATTCTCTATATTCTGCTACTTTGCTAACAAACAGATAGGGCTTTGCAAAGTCTACCTGTGAGATTAGTATCGATAGCGCGCTTGGCAGCCAGTATGGCGTATTTAACAATCTCGGGGTTATCACAACTACCGTGGCCTTTGTAGACTGGTTTTTGGAAGCCGGCGTACAAGGCGTGCTGATGGGGGATAGGGTCAAGAGTCTCCTTCAGCCTTGAGGTAAGTCTGGAAATTTGATCGCTGACTATCTTAGCTTTGATGCGGGCGATCATGCCACTTTTTTGACCATTTTTGTTGGCCATCATAGTAGTCATTTTCACGATGAGCTTAGCCATACCTTCAAGATCTTTGATTTGCACATTACCTAAGAATCCATCGGCTACTAAGATCTCGGCGGTGTTGTCTAGTAGAAAGTCTGGCATTTCTATTCCGCCGACAAATCCAGGAAGTTCTGATGATCGGAATAGATCCCAACTTTCCTGTACTTGCTTGTTGCCTTTGTGTTTCTCCTCGCCGTTGGAAGATAAGGCTACTCTCGGATGTTTGCAACCTAGTACTTCCTGGGCATATACGATAGCAATCTTGGCGAACGTGAGTAAGTCTGAAGGTGGGCAGTCTTTGTTAGCGCCCACATCTGTCAGTAATTTGATGCCGTGTAAAGAAGGGCAGTGACTGATGAAGGGCGGATGACTGACGCTATCAAGCCTCAGTTTGGACAGTATTTTTCTGCCATGGACGACAAAAGCGGTAGTGCTTCCCACTGAGAAGAAGGCGCCTGCGAGAGAGTCTTCTGCTAGTAGTGAGTACCCTATGTGCATGGAAGATGTTCTGTCTTTCATGATTGTGTTCAGGCTGTCTTCCATTTTGATTGAGTCGTCTGTATGGAGTGTTTCATAGCGGGCGCTGGATACTGCGAGTGATTCCATTTCGCCCGTGATTGTTCTAGCTGATCCAATCAAGACTACTTTTAGGCTAGGGTTCTCGCTTAGAGCCGAAGCAACTCCTTGTAAAATAACATCTCTTCCTGCCTCTCCACCTTCGGTGTCAACAACAACATACATATCTGAAAAACCTCCTATCGGTTGTCTTGTTTTCAAGGTTTCTGATTTAGTATAACAAGTTTGGAATATTACGCAAGATATGTTATTAAATCTCATTTTGGCTTAAAATCGCTATA
This sequence comes from uncultured Candidatus Saccharibacteria bacterium, assembly GCA_964482785.1. Classification (GTDB taxonomy): domain Bacteria; phylum Patescibacteriota; class UBA1384; order VFKW01; family VFKW01; genus CAYZYR01. The sequence continues at coordinate 16,705 of CAYZYR010000006.1, forward strand.
ATAGTCTGCAAATTTCAAAATATTTCTCAGATTATCTTTTTATTGACAGTCTTTATCATGTTTGAAAATTTTCGACTTATTTCTAGCGTTTTTTGATTTAAAAGTATATTTAATGACAGACTTATATTGTCTAATTGTCTAAGAAGGGTAAAATATAGACATGGAAAAAAACGAGATAAAAAATAGAATTGAAAAATTGAGAGATTATTTGAGGCAGTTAGATTACGAATATTATGTTTTGGATAATCCTTCGGTTAGTGATGAACAGTATGATGCTTTATTTAGAGAGTTAATTGACTCGGAAGAGAATAATCCGGATTTTTTTGATCCTAACTCTCCAACCCAGAGGATCGGGGGTAAACCTTTAGACAAATTTCAGAAAGTGAAACATGGGTCTTTGATGATGTCGTTAGCGGATGCATTTTCGGAAGAGGAACTGAGACAGTGGTATGATCGGATAGCGAAAATAGCGGGAGAGAAAAGGCTGGAAGAATCCGGTTTTTATTGTGAGATAAAAATGGATGGCTTGGCGGCAAGTTTGATCTATGAAAATGGGAGATTGGTTAGGGCGGTTACTAGAGGTGATGGACGGATTGGGGAAGATGTGACGGAGAATATTAAAACAATCAAGAGAATTCCATTGACTTTAAGAAAAGAGTCGAAATACTACTCTTTGGCTAAAGATTATTTTGAAGCTAGAGGGGAAGTTTATTTGCCAATAGAAAGGTTTGAGCGTTTGAATAAATTGAGAAAAGATAAAGGTGAAGAATTGTTTGCTAATCCGAGGAATGCAGCGGCGGGATCGATTAGGCAGTTGGACCCTAAGATTGCAGCTTCTCGGCAGTTGGATTTTATGGCTTATGGTGTGATTGGGATGCAAGTGGCGACTCATAGCGAGGAACATGATATTTTGGCAGATCTTGGCTTTCCGAGCAATGAGAATAATGAGTTTTGTAAGAACTTGGATAAGGTTGTTCTGTTGTGGCATGAGTGGCTAGATTTAAGGCCAAAGCTTGATTATCAGATAGACGGGATGGTGGTGAATGTAGATGACAAAAAACTTTTTGATGATTTGGGCGTGGTTGGAAGGTCCCCCAGAAGTGCGATTGCTTTTAAATGGCCGGCAGAAGAGATGACAACTCTGGTGAAAGAGATAAGAGTTAATGTGGGCAGAACAGGGATTTTGACTCCGGTGGCGTTCTTACAGCCGGTTGTGGTGGCTGGATCGACTGTTTCTCGAGCAACATTGCATAATATGGACGAAATCAGGCGCAAGGATATTAAGGTAGGGGATACGGTGGTGATCAGGAAAGCGGGGGATGTGATTCCAGAGGTGGTTAATCCTGTTTTGCAATTGAGAAATGGAACGGAGAGGGATTTTGTGATGCCGGATAAATGTCCGATTTGCGGGAGCTCTGTGATGAAGAAAGAAGGTGAAGTTGCTTATAGATGTTCGAATAAGAGCTGTTTTGCTTTGCTCAGAAGGGGTTTAGAACATATGGTTTCGAGGGGAGCTTTTAATATTGATGGGTTGGGTCCAAAGATTTTGGATCGGTTGTTTGATGAACATTTGATTAAAGATGGGGCGGATTTATTTACTTTGAAAGAGGGAGATTTGTCGGGGTTGGAGCGTTTTGGCGATAAATCGGCGGAAAATCTGGTGCGGTCAATTAGAGAGCATAAAACTATCAATTTGGCGAGATTTATATATGCTTTAGGTATTTTAAATGTGGGAGAAGAGACAGCAATTGATTTGGAAAAATATTTAATCTCTAAAGTTAAAAATCTTGGTGAAGAGAATTTTTTAGAGGAAGTGCAGAAGATAAGCGCTGAAGAGTGGCAGTCTATACCGGATGTTGGGCCAGTGATGGCAAAAAGTATATATGATTATTTTCATGACGGACAATCTTTGGAATATGTTAGGAAATTATTTATAAATGGAGTTAAGTTATTTTTTGAAGAACGAGGATCTTCTAAGTTTGAGGGAGTGACTTTTGTTTTAACAGGCAGTTTATCATTGATGACTCGAGATGAAGCTAAACAGATTATTAGAGATCAGGGTGGCGAGCTTTCGGAATCGGTTAGTAAAAAGATAGATTATGTAATATTGGGTAAAGATCCTGGATCTAAGCTGGAAAAGGCACAGAAATTAGGGATTAAGATATTAGACGAAAAATCATTTTTAGATCTTATTAGATAGTAGTTTTGGATAGTATAAGTCCCCGCTTGAAAAAGTGGGGACTTGGTTGGAAATGGGTGGTGGGTTTTATAATGCGATGAGTTCGCGAGGGTCATCGACGAGTTTGAATAAGGTCTCATCGATTGGGAAAATGCGGAGTATGCTGTTGATGGGGCCGCTTGAGCAGAGCCAGCATTCAGTGCCTCTGGACTTTGCATTGTGAAATGCCCTGAGTAGTGTCATGAAATTTCTAGCGTTCATGTAGGTGGCGGGATGACAATTGAAGATTATGATTTTTGGTGTACTATCACCTAGTATAACCTTATCTAAACTGTCCTTCAATTCATTTTCGCTTGCTATGCAGAAGTCCCCGATCATTGAGACTATCGTCTTCCCGCCGTTTTATTGCAGTACTCTAACCTCCCCTCTTGGTTGCGCCTGACCTGGCGTGTCTTGGCCATTCCTTTGAGCCATCATTCCTTCTTCTTTATCCTTTCTTATTTTTGCACAACATCTTTTAATATTTTATTATTTATCAGAGTACGAATGTTTGTTTTTTGGTACAAAATTTATTGTTATTTCTATTTTAATTGGATTAAAATCTAAAATTGCCTAATAATATGTCTTATGATAGTATGTTTTTAGGAGTAAGCTATGGAATTATCAAAGAAGGAAATCGAGCATATTGCGCATTTGTCCAGGATTAAAATAACCGAGAAAGAGAAAGAAAATTTTGCTGGACAGTTGTCAGAGATTTTGAGTTATGTGAGACAGTTGGAAAAAGTTGATACTTCTAAGGTTGAGGCGACCGCCAGAGTGAGCGACTTGTCTAATATGTTTGATGAAGATGAGGTTATTCCTTCAGAGTTAAGCAAAGAGAAATTGATGGAAAATGCTCCGGAGCAGTTTGATGGTTATTTTAAAGTAAAAGCTGTGCTGGAGGAAAATGATAAATAATTTAGAGAAATTAACGATTGCGGAGGCTTCTAAACTTTTAGAAGGTAAAAAGATTGCTTCTTCTGATTTGACAAGGGCTTTTTTGGAAAGAATCGAAAAAGAGGATATAGAAATAAATGCTTTTGTTTCGGTTTTAAAAGACGAGGCGATAAAGGCGGCGAGGGAGTCAGATGAGCGGACGACTAAGGATGAGCGAAAAAGTCCGCTTGATGGTGTTGTGATCGCCTTGAAAGACAATATGTCAGCTAGCGGGACTAGGACAACTGCGTCTTCAAAAATATTGGAAAATTATGTATCGCCTTTTGATGCGACAGTAGTTAAGCGTTTGAGAGATCAGGGAGTCGTGTTTGTGGGGAAGACAAATATGGACGAGTTTGCGATGGGCTCTTCGACGGAGACTTCGGCTTTTGGAGTGACGAGAAATCCTTGGGATAGGGAAAGGGTGCCGGGTGGTTCGTCGGGAGGTTCGGCGGCAGCAGTAGCGGCGGATTTTTGCAATGGAGCTTTGGGGTCGGATACGGGAGGATCGATCAGACAGCCTGCGGCTCTGTGCGGAATTGTGGGTTTGAAGCCGACTTATGGGGCTGTTTCGAGGTATGGTTTGTTGGCGATGGCTTCGTCTTTGGATCAGATCGGGCCGATGACAAAGACGGTGGAGGATGCGGAAATATTATTTAAATATATTACAGGTAGAGATAGGTTTGATAGTACAAGTGAGGATTATGTTTACGATCAACTATCTGAGGTAAAAGATTTGAAGGGTGTTAAAGTCGGTATTCCTAAGGAGTTTTTTGATTTTGATATGAGCGGGGAAGCGGGCGGGGCGATTAAAGAGGCGATAAAGGTATTTAGAAAATTGGGTGCGGAAATCGTCGATGTGTCTTTACCTAATACTCGGCATGCTTTAGCTGCTTATTATATTATTATGCCGGCGGAGGTAAGTTCAAATCTGGCTCGGTTTGACGGGGTTAGATTTGGTTTGAGTGAGAGAGCCAGCTCTGTTTTAGAGGGTTATTTTGAAACTCGCAAAAAGGGATTTGGTCTGGAAGCAAAAAGAAGAATAATGCTTGGGACTTATGTTTTGTCGGCGGGATATTATGATGCTTTTTATAAGAAGGCGCAGAAAGTGCGGACATTGGTCAGACAAGATTATGACAAGGCTTGGGAGAAGGTAGATGTTTTGTTGACTCCGACAACGCCAGATGTGGCATTTAAAATCGGTGAAAAAGTAAATGATCCGCTTGCGATGTATATGTCGGATGTAATGACAGTGCCGATAAATATCGCAGGCGTACCAGCCTTGGTGATGCCGTGTGGTTTGGCTAATGGTTTGCCGGTTGGATTACAGATCATTGGCAAGCCGTTTAGTGAAAATAAAATTTTTTCGATTGCAAAAATTTACGAAAAAGAGCGAGGGGAGATAAGAAAGGGTTAATATGGGGAAAAATCAGAGACTTAGAAAAGAAGCAAAGCAAGAAAACAAAAAAATAGCGAGGGAAGAGATCCAACGCAGAGCTAAGGAGAGATTTTGGATGGCGGTTAACCCTATAATAAAAATCTTCTCAGTTGTTCTTTTTACGGTCTTGGTTTTGGTAAGCGTCAGATATGCTTTAAATATACTTGACGGGAAAAAACCGAAGCCAAAGACGATTAAAGTGGCAGAGATTAAAACTGATAAAGGAGATATAAAATTTAAATTTTATGATGAAGATGCGCCTAAAGCGGTTGAGAACTTTAAATTGCTAGCAAAAAGAGATTATTACAACGGTACGACGTTTCATAGAGTTGAGCCGGGGTTTGTAATTCAGGGAGGGGATCCTTTGAGTAGAGATGATGATCCAAGTAATGATGGTACAGGCGGGGAAAGTGTTTGGGGTGGAAAATTTGCGGATGAACTTGATGCTACGACGGAAAGCTATAGACAAGGATATATTGAAGGCGTGGTAGCGATGGCTAATTCTGGTAAAGATACGAATGGAAGTCAATTTTTTATAACATTGGCTGATCAGCCGAGTTTACCTCACAATTATACTATTTTCGGGAAAGTGACTGTTGGGATGGATGTGGTGAAAAATATTGTGAAGGGCGATGTGATAAAAGAAGTTAAAATAATAGATGAGCCAATAGGAAAATAATGCCGGGATTTTTTGCCACGTTATTAAAATTTCTTACCAGTGGTCCTGCTTCCAAAAAGCAGGGTAGAGCTCAAACGATTGATCGAGAGATGGTAAGTTTAAAGTGGGAAGAGATAAGCGGGATGACCAAAACTGGCGGGGCAAGCAAATTAAGGTCGGCTGTAATTGAGTCTGATAAGCTTTTGGACTACGCCCTTAAGCTAAAGGGTTTTCAGGGACAGACTATGGGTGAGCGACTGAAAAATGCAAGAGGGGGAATGGGACGAGAGGCTTATGATGCGGCATGGCAGGGCCATAAGCTGAGAAATAGATTAGTGCATGAGATTGAGGCGGATTTGTTGCACTGGGAAGTGAAAGAGGCGGTTGATAATTTTAAAAAGGCGCTGAAGGATTTAGGGGCATTATAGAAGGAGAGACATGGATTATGAAGCAATTATAGGATTAGAAATCCACGCGGAAATGAATACAAAAAGCAAGATGTTTTGTCGTTGTAAAAATGACCCTTTTCATAGCGGGCCGAACGAAAATATTTGTCCGGTTTGTTTAGGTTTTCCTGGAGTTTTGCCGGTATTTAATAAAAAAGCGATTGAATGGGTGATGATGGCGGGATTGGCGATGAATTGCAAGATTAACATGTTTAGTAAGTGGGATAGAAAAAATTATTATTATCCTGATTTGCCGAAAGGATACCAGATATCACAGTATGATTTGCCGTTAGCATATGATGGTTTTATTGAAATTGGAGGAGAAGGCGGTAAAGTTAAAGAGTCTAAAAAAATCGGGATTACGAGAATCCATTTGGAAGAAGATACGGGGAAATTAATTCATCCAAAAGGAGAGGATTATTCGCTGGTGGATTATAATAGATCGAGTGTTCCGCTGATGGAATTGGTAACAGAGCCGGATATCAGAACGGGGACTGAAGCTAAAGAATTTGCTCAGGAATTACAGTTGTTACTTCGTTATCTTGATATTTCTAAGGCTAATATGGAAAAGGGAGAAATGAGGGTTGAGGTTAATATTTCGGTGAGAAAGAAGGGAAACGGCAAGTTTGGTACTAAGGTTGAAGTTAAAAATTTGAACTCGTTTACGGCAGTAGAGCGATCGATTGATTATGAAATAAAGAGGCAGGTAGAGATGATAGAAGCGGGAGATAAGATTGTTCAGGAAACTAGAGGTTGGAATGAGGATCGTGGCGTGACTTTTCCCCAGAGAGTAAAAGAGACAGCGATGGATTACAGATACTTTCCGGAGCCGGATCTTCCGCCGATTGAAGTATCTGATTCTTGGTTGAAAGATGTCGAGGGACAGATCCCTGAACTACCTCGAGCTAGGAGATCTAGGTATCGTAATTTAGGACTGAATGATGGTTACGCGACCATGTTGGTAGGGACGCCGGCGATTGCGGATTATTTTGAAAAGATTTTGAAAGTAGATAATGAGATAAATCCCAGTTCGGTGGCTAATTGGTTGTTGCAGGAAAAGGTGAATTTGGATAATAGCGCGGAGAATTTTGCTGAATTTGTGACTTTGATAGATAATAAAACTATAAGTTCGACGATGGGTAAAGATGTTTTAAAGGTGATGAATGAGACATTGAAGAAACCAAATGAGATTATTGAAGAGAAAGGATTGAGGCAGATCACTAATACTGACGAGATTTTAAAGGTGGTGGAAAAGATAATAGAGGCGAATAGTAAGGCGGTTGAGGATTATCGGTCGGGGAAAGTGGCGGTGATGGGATTCCTGGTGGGACAGGCGATGCGTGAGACTAGAGGACAGGCAGAGCCAGGAATGCTTAAGAGAATATTCGAGGAAAAATTAAATTCATAGCTTTCAAGGAGGGTGATGATGAGCAGTGAATATAGGAAAAAAAGCGGTTTTACGATAACGGAATTGCTAATTGTTATTTCAATAATGGGGATTTTGTCGGCTACGGTGATATATGGGGTTAGAAATTCGAGAGAAAGAGCGAGGATTTCGAAGGCAAAAAATGAGATAAAGCTTTATGGGATGGCGTTTAAGCAGTATCATAATGACGCTTTGTTTAGTGCTAGTGCCGCTAAGTGGCCGACGTCGGCGAACTCATTTAATGGGGTTAGTGATGTGGACACTTCTTGTAATAATTCCCCTTCGATTGCAAAAAATATTCCTTCAGGTATGAATAATTATTGGAAAAATGGGACGAGAACGGAATTTTGCTATTATACTAACAGCACTTTTGGACCGGAGATGGAAGTTGGTCTTTTATGGCCGGGTAAGGATGGTAAAAGCGGTGTTGCTATTAATAATATTACTAATATAGTAGCGAAGAAGAATTTATTGTTGATTATTCAGATGCCCGTATCGACAAATGAAAGATATAATACGCTCACAGAGGCGGATAAAAATTATGTTTTAACGATTAATTAGGAGATATTATGGAATCAATTATAGAAGCATTTTCAGAGCCTATACATGATGTACTGTCAAAACTGCCGATAGTATTTATGACGTTAATGTGCGGGTATATAGTTTTAGTAATCGTAAGAAGAATTTCAAAGTCAGCCCTTAAAATGGTAAAGATACCTAAAGCTCTTAATCAAATTTTATGTTCAATTGTTAATTTTTTACTTTGGGTTGGTTTGATCTCATTGATATTACAAAGTTTAGGCTTAAATCAGATAGCCTTGGCTGTATCTGGCTCGGTGGCGATTATTGGTTTAGCTGTGGCAACGGGAGCGAATGCTCTAATTGCCGATATACTTTCTGGTTTGTTTTTGGCTAAAGATCCGGATTTTAATGTTGGTTATAAGATTAAAATGAATGATACTGAAGGTGTGGTTGAAAAGATTGATATTAGAAAAATAAGGATTAGAGATAATAATGGGCGATTGATGGTAATCCCGAATTCTATGCTAGATAAGGCGCAGTGGATTGTTCTTGACGAGAATAAAAAATAATCATATGCTATTTATATAAATAAAAGGAGGGTGTATGGTAACAGCCGGTTTAATGGATTGGTTGTTCATCGCGGCTTTAGTCGGATTATTGGTTGTTATAGTTATGTTAATAGTAACTCTTTACCGAGCTAATCATGTGTTGTCGAGTTGGACACGCGTATCAGATACTGTCAGCGATTCGCTTGTTAGACTTATCCCAGCAGTTTTAAATGTGGCGACTGTGGGAAAGGGTATTTCAGAAATTCTGCATTCAATCGCTGAACATAAAAAAGAAGATAAGAAAAAATAATTTGGCCTTGGGTTTGGATAGTTATAAAAGAGGGCATTTAAAGCTAAAGTGAGGTTTGAATGTCAAAAGTTGAAGTTGTCAAAGAGGGGATTGAGTCCTTTCAAGTTAAAAAGAATGGGGCAAAACAGGTAAGGACTTGGATAATAGTTTTGTTGGTCGGAGTTGGTTTTTTTTCTGGTGTGGCCGGGGGGATTGGCGGCGTGGTGATGCTTGGATCAACGACTATAGGCAACAAAATCAGAGCGAAATTGGGTATTAAAGAATCTCCGATCAATGTTAACAGAACTAAAACGGAAAAGATAATTGTGGAAGAGAGCTCGGCTATAATAAATGCGACAGATAAAGTAAAGCCGGCGGTGGTTAGTATTACATCTGAAACTCCTACTACTGTATTTGGCTTTGCTTCGACCTCAAATTCGGCCGGAAGCGGTTTTGTGGTAACGAGCGATGGGATCATAGTGACAAATAAGCATGTGGTTGATAATGACAATGCTACTTATACGGTGTATTTGGCTGATGGTAAAAAGCATACAGCTAAAGTGCTGGCGAAAGATCCTTATGGAGACCTGGCATTTATCAAGATTGAGGCGAAGTCTTTGCCTACAGTGGAACTTGGGGATTCTGATCAGTTGAAAGTGGGACAATGGGTGATTGCGATTGGTAATGCGATGGGTGAATATGAGAATTCGGTAACGGTAGGAGTGGTTTCGGCTAAAAATAGGCAAGTTAGTCCTTCTGATCCGGCCACTGGAAATGTTGAAACATTAGATGGACTTATTCAGACTGATGCGTCGTTATTTCCAGGCAATAGCGGGGGGCCATTGCTTGATTTGGCCGGCCATGTGGTAGGTATAAATACGGCAAAAGGATCTGATCAGGGCTTGAATTTTGCTATTCCTATTAACTCAATAAAAAATGCATTGGAGTCGGTTAAGACTAGCGGTAAAATCGTCAGACCAATGATAGGGATACGTTTTGTTCCTGTTACTTCGCAGGTAGCAAAGAATTATAATCTTTCGGTTGATTATGGTGTTTTAATCACTGCCTCTCAAGAGCAGGAGGCTGTTGTGGCGGATGGTCCGGCGGCTAAAGCGGGTCTGCAGTATGGGGATATAATTACTGAAATAAATGGGGATAGGGTCACGGCTGATTCTAGTTTTAGAACGATGCTAGGACAGTATAAACCGGGAGATGAGGTGCAGCTGACTATTGTTAGAGGAAAGAAAACTCAGAAGGTGAAAGTTAAATTAGATGAGATGAAGTAGATTGCAAATATAATAATTTAAAAAAATACTCTCTTTAAGTTGTTAGTTCAGAGAGTATTTTTTTAAGCTCTTAGATTTTAGAAATATGCTATTGATTCGTGTTCTAGCTGGTGGATTGTTCTTGCGTTTGGTTTTGATCTTTGTTTGGGACAGGACTATGCCTATTTGATTTGTTTACTGCTAGACAGTTTTTAAAGTTCAGGATCTTTTATAGCAGAAACTGTTTGGAGTTGATGGGTCGGTCAGAAAATTATTTTTTGTTTCGTGTGAAAGAATGGGATTAGATAATTTTTTCTAGTTTTATGAAGCGGTCTAGTCCTGTAAGGTCTTTGTAGACGGTGATTTTTGAGTGCGGATAGAGAGTTTTTGAATATTGAGAGATATCTCTGGCTTGGGTATGCCATATTTCGAGATAGATTTTGCCGTTTGGCTGAAGGTGGTTTTTGGCTTCTCGGATTAATTTTTTAATTAATGCGAGGCCATTTTCTTTGGAGAAGAGGGCCTTTGGGGGCTCGTAGTTTGTGATATCAGGTTTGAGATTATTAAATTCTTCTTCGGGAATGTAGGGCAGATTTGAGGCAATGAGATCAAATCTGGCAGAGATATTTTTAAAAAGATCACTTGAGACAAGGTTTATTTTATTAGATAAATTGTGATTTGCAATGTTTTTCCGGGCGATATTTAAGGCGTGCTTTGAGGCGTCGGAAGCGGTGATCTTGGCATTTTTTAGGTTTTGGCATAGACAGATCGCAATGGCGCCGCTTCCGGTCCCAATATCTGCTGCTTTGAGATTTTTTAATTGATTTTCTTTTTGAATTATTCCAACCAGCTCTTCGGTTTCGGGACGAGGGATCAGAACGTGTTTATTAACCAAAATTTGATTGCCGCAAAAGGTAACTTTACCTGCTAAATAAGCAAATGGTTCGTGGGCGGTACGCCGATTGATAAATTTTTGGTACTTTTCAATTTGAGTGTTGGTTAGAATAGTGCTGGGCTTGAGGATGATTGGTGGTTTGTTGATGACTAATTGCATTATAAGATTAGCTTCTCTAGAAGGATTGGATATGTGAGTTTTTTTGAGTTCTTGAGTCCCCCAGAGGATGAGGTTAGTAAGCGATTTCATAAGCGCCAATCTGGTCTTTTAGATCCTCGGTTGTAAGAGTTTCTATGATATTGTCGATATCGCCGTCTAAGATTTTGTCCATTTTGTGCCAAGATTGATTGATCCTATGGTCGGTAACTCTGTCTTGAGGAAAGTTATAGGTTCTGATTTTTTCTGAGCGATCGCCTGAGCCAATCATCATTCGTCTGGCCTTACCTGTGGAGAGGGCCTGTTCTTCTTGTTCGTTGGCTAATAATCTTGAGCGAAGAACATCCATGGCTTTGGCTTTGTTTTTCATTTGAGAACGTTCATCTTGACAGGTGACAACAATTCCGGTGGGAATATGTGTCAGTCTAACAGCGGAGTCTGTGGTGTTGACGCCTTGACCGCCTTTGCCGGAGGAGCGATAAACGTCAATGCGGACGTCTTCGGGTTTGATTTCAACATCGACTTCGTCGGCTTTGGGCATGATAACAACGGAAGCGGCTGAGGTGTGGATGCGACCTGATTTTTCGGTTTTGGGAATGCGTTGGACGCGATGAACTCCTCCTTCGTAACGTAGATATTGAAAGACGTTATGGCCTTTTATTTCAGTAATAACAGATTTGAGACCGCCTAGCTCACTTTGATTTAAGTCAATTATTTCTAATTTCCAGTTTTTTCGCTCGGCTAGGCGAATATACATTCTAAATAATTCTGAAGCGAAGAGTTCGGCTTCATCGCCGCCAGTGCCGGAACGAACTTCCAAAATGACATTTTTTTGGTTTATAGGGTTGATTTGATCGAGCTCTTTTTGTAATCGTTGAATTTCTTCGCTAGCCAAAAGACGCAGGTCTTTGTCCTGCGATTGGTCAAATAAAGCCTTGGCTTCTTCAAGTTGTTTTAAAAGCTCTTTTTCCATAACGGGAATATTATATCTGATTTTGGCTGAATTTTCAATGCTTAAGTAAAGGAGATAAGACACTTGCAAGTAGTGGCTGTATGTGATATATTTATTGAGGATAAATTTGAAAACTTAGATGGCCGGCACGAATCGGCATGTATTTAATTAAATTAATGGAGAAGATAGTGAAAAAAGATATTCACCCAAAATACTTTGCTGCTAAAGTAAAATGTAGCTGCGGCGCAACACGTGAGATGGGCGCGACTGTACCTGAGATCAGTGTTGAAATTTGTTCGGCTTGTCATCCTTTTTATACAGGTACGGCTAAATTAGTTGATACGGCGGGACGAGTGGACAGATTTAAGGCTCGCCTTGAGAAAAAAGTCGATCAATCAAAAAAGGTTAAAAAAGTTGAAAAAGTAAGCGAGGAGAAAGAATAATGATTGAAATTCCTACTTTAAGCGAATTAATGGCGGCAGGCGCTCATTTTGGGCATAAAAAGGAAAAGACACATCCTAAGGTTAAACAATTTACCTACATGGTGAAAGATCAGATCTATGTTATTGATCTGGAAAAAACCAGGCAATTGCTAGGTGAAGCTCTTGAGGTAATTGAAAAGTTTGCTTCTCAAGGAAAAAATATTCTAATAGTTGGGACTAAGAAGCAGGCTCAAGAAATAGTGGGAAAATACGCTAAGGATGCCGGTCTGCCGTATATTAATTATAAATGGCTGAGCGGAATGCTTACAAATTTTGACACTATTAAGTCTCGTATAAAATATATGGATCAGCTTGAGGAAAAGGTAAGCGGGGAAAAATCTTCAAACCTGACAAAGAAAGAAAAATCTAAGCTTCAAGAAGAGCTTGATAAGACTCATAGAGTTTTTGACGGCATTAAAGATCTGAAGGGGCTTCCGGATGCTTTGTTTGTGATTGATGTTGCTCGAGAAAAAATCGCTATTTCTGAAGCGGTTAAGATGGGAATTCCAGTGTTTGCGATTATTGATACTAATGCAAATCCTCAACTGGTTAATTATCCAATTCCGGCTAACGATGATGCGAGAAAAACTCTGGAAATTATTTTGGGCTTGGTATCTAAAGCTTACAAAGAGGGCGACAAGAAGTTTAAGGTGGTAAAGAGCGAAAAAGAAGCTAAAGAAGTCAAAGAATCTAAATAAAAATTTCTATTGGAGGCATATAATGGTTAAAATGGAAGAAATCCAAAAATTAAGAGAAGAAACCGGTGCCGGTGTGATGGACTGTAAGAAGGCTTTGGAAGAGTCTGAGGGCGATTATGGTAAGGCGTTGGCGGCATTAAGGGAGCGGGGAGCTGTGGTTGCAGCTAAGAAGGCTGCGAGGGCCGCTAAAGAAGGTTTAGTTGAAGCTTATATTCATGGTAAAGGCAGAATCGGCGTTCTAGTCGAGGTCAACTGCGAAACAGATTTTGTAGCAAGAAATCCTGAATTTAAGGAATTGGCTCATGATATCGCAATGCAGATCGCGGCAATGAATCCGGCTGATGTGGATGAATTGATGGAGCAAGATTTTGTGAAAGATCCTTCAATGACTATTCGTAAACTGGTGGAATCGAAAGTGGGTAAGATCGGTGAAAATATTCAGATCGGAAGGTTTGTCAGATATGCGCTAGGCGAATAAAAGCAGCTTAATGGAAAAATACCAGCTGAGAGACTGGTATTTTTTTGTGATTATTATTGGGCGATGAGATAGATTAATATGTATTATTTTCCAAAAATTTCTAGTTATTGGATAATAATTTTCTCAATGTTATAATGTCCTTAACAGTCGAGGTAAGATACTATAAAATAGTGAAAGGAGCTGTTATGCTAGAAGCAATATTAGCGGGAGTTAAACCGAAGATGAGCCAGGCGATCGACCATTTGAAGGAGGATTTAAAAACGATTAGAACAGGAAGGGCTTCGTCTGGTTTGGTTGATGATGTGATGGTTGGTTATTACGGCAATGCGACTCCTTTAAAACAAGTGGCTTCGGTTACAACACCGGATTCAAATTTGATTTCAATTCAGCCGTGGGATAAGGGTGTTTTGGGTGAGATTGAGAACGCGATCCGAAATGCTAATTTGGGATTTAATCCAATCAATGACGGGCACCAAGTAAGGATTGTGTTGCCGCCTTTGACAGAGGAAAGACGAAAGGAATTTGTTAAATCGGTCAGCCAAAAAGCAGAGGCTACTAGAATTAGTTTGAGAAATATCAGAAAGGAAGTGTGGGATAAAGTGCAGGCTGGGCAAAAAAATGGGGAAATTACAGAGGATGACAGATATCGTGGAGAAGAAAGACTTAACAGAATGATCGACGATTTTAATAGAGAAGTTGATGAGATCTCAAAGCAAAAAGAAAAAGAAATCATGACTATTTGAGAATATATTTTAGATAGTGAAGGGTTTAAATTTGGGGGTGGAGCATAATGATAACTTTGATTTATTTTATAGCGATACTGGGGATATTGGTTTTTGTTCATGAGTTGGGGCATTTTTTGGTGGCTAAAAAATTGGGAGTTAAGGTAGAGGAGTTTGCTTTTGGTTTTAAGCCGAGGATTTGGGCGATTAAGAAAGGGGAAACTACATACGCGATAAATGCTATTCCGTTGGGCGGGTATTGCACGATGTACGGTGAAAGCGGGCCGGATGCGATCGGCGGTAAGGCTGGTAAAGATTGGGAGAGATCATTTCCGGCGAAGCCTAAGTGGGCTAGGGCGATAATATTGATCACCGGAGTAGTGATGAATTTCTTATTGGCGTGGCTTATTTTTACAATTATTTTTATTTCAGGGTTTGAGCCTTTGGTTCCGGGTATGATTGATAATTCTTTAACTAAGGTGGTTGAACCTGTTAAAATAGTTGAAGTGGGGAAGAATTCTCCAGCTGAGGAAGTCGGGTTGCAACGAGGCGATGAAATTTTGTCGGTTGATGGGGGTCGAGTGGCGTCTTCTTTGGAAGTGGTAGCAAAGATTTATGAAAAAGAGGGTAATCCGGCTAAGATAGTGTTCCAGCGATCGGGAGAGAAGAAAAATCTTTCTATTACTCCGAGAAAAAACCCACCGAAAGGGAGTGGTCCGATCGGGATTGAGTTGACTGGGGGTAAAATTGGGGCTGAGTGGTATGTGGCGCCGGTAGTGGCACTTCAGGAGATTGGCAGGATGTCTGTATTGACGGTTGAAGCGTTTGGTAATTTTATAAAAACTCTTTTTGTTAAACAGGAAGTATCTCAAAACGTGAGCGGTTTGGTCGGCGTTGGATTTATGACTGATTTTGTGAAGAATTTAGGGTTTACTTATGTATTGCAATTTGTGGCCTTGATAAGTTTGAGCTTGGGAGTGATGAATCTTTTGCCGGTAGTACCGCTTGATGGCGGGCATTTATTTGTGATAGCGCTTGAAGGTATTAGTGGTAGGAAAATCAAAGAAGAGGTTGTCCAGTGGGTGGCAATGGGCGGACTGGTGTTTATCTTGCTTTTGTTTATGGTGGTGACTTATAGTGATGTACGGAGATTTGGTATTTTGGATATGATTACAAGTGTGTTCAAATAGATTTGTGATTTATACTCTAAAAAAATTGTAAATATTGTTCTAAAATCGAATAGTTAGATTAAGATTGTTTGAGGGACTAAGGAATGTTTGTTTACAATTATCCTAATGAGCAAGAGGATTGAGAGGAAAACTTAGAGGATCAGGTGGAAGATCTGTGGGAGGATGAGGAATTGGAAAAGTTTGTTGAATCGACATGATAAAAAACGGCCGTATGGCTGTTTTTTATTTTTTATTTTTATATTAAGATGGAATAGTAAACGGCAGGGATTGCCGATAAGGAGGTTTTTGTGAAAAACAAAAGATATGTCATTGGGAACTGGAAAATGAATACTACTTTGCCTGATGCTATGGTGTTGGCGACAGGGATTAAGGACTTTGCGCATGAATTTAACAATATTGGAATCGTGATCTGTCCGCCTTTTACATGGCTCTATCCGATCGCGGAAGCATTTAGACATAAACCTAGTAATTTATCAATCGGTGCGCAAAATATGTATTGGCAGGAGAAAGGGGCTTATACGGGTGAGATTTCGCCGTTAATGCTTAAAGGTATGTTGGATTATGTTATTTTGGGTCATTCGGAGAGAAGATATATTTTTGAGGAGGATGACGAAAATATCAATGAGAAGGTGAAGTCGGCTATTAGTTATAGACTTAGACCGGTATTGTGCGTGGGAGAGAAAACCAAAAAATCGGCGATTGAGGGTAAAAATGGAATTATTTCCCAGGTAGAAAATGGACTTGAAGGTGTTGATAAGAATGACATAGGGAAGGTAATTATTGCTTATGAGCCGGTTTGGGCTATTGGGACGGGGGATGCGGCGACGGGAGAATATGCAGCTGACATTATTATGAAGATAAGGAAAAAAATAGCTGGTTTATATGATGATGAGATTGCTTTAAAAATTCCGATTTTGTATGGCGGGAGCGTGACGAAAGATAATATTGAAGAATTTATGTTTGAGACTGAGATTAATGGGGTGCTGGCAGGTGGGAGTTCTCTGAAGATTGGTGAATTTAAACATATTTGTAAGGTTGTTAATCAATACCGATAAATTCTATTTTGTATTTGTTATTGAGTTTTTTGAGGATTATTTTTTGAGTGTTTTGGTGTTGATTTTGTTTTCTAAAATTTCATCTCTGGGGTTTTCTTGACTGGGATTTTCTTTGTCTGGAAGAAGAGGTTGTCGTGGGCCGTCAAGGTCGTCTGACAGCATTATTTTGTTTCTATCTTTAAAGAATAAACTGGCTAGGAAAAGAACTATAAATGCAATCAAGAAAGCTAGGCTGATTAGTTGAATATCGGATTGGATTTTTGATATTAATTTGAGGACTAGTCCAGTGATTATTTCTAAGAATCCGGTGTCGGCGATCTTGGCTTTTAATTCGGCTGTAACCTCGTTTTGCAGGACTTCGGCGAAGAAGTAATTAAGGGTGAATAAGATTAAGCCTATTGGTAGACAGATGGCGCTTAGAAAGCGCAGAATGTTTTTTGGTTTGACAGCCAGGGCAAGGGCGATGATTATCAAGGCAAGGTCGACCAGAGCGATGATAAGAAGAAAGAATTTAATGTTTTGGTAGAGGGAGGGAATTTGGTTTTCGGCTAGAGGAATTTCTATTTTGTCGGAAATATTTTGAAGTTCTGTATTGGGGATGGTAGCTGGATCGAATGTTTTGTATATACTTTCAAACTGTCGGTCGGAGGAAATCCTACAGGTGGGGAAAATGCTTTCGGATTGGATTTTGTTTAGTAGGAGTTCGCCAGAACTGCATTCGGGAAGGAGGGCGTATTTTTCCTTGTAAATGCTGGTTAATTCTTGAATTGCTTGCTCTTTTGGCTTGGATAGGTCTATGGAAATTGATTTGAT
The DNA here is from genome assembly GCA_964482785.1 of uncultured Candidatus Saccharibacteria bacterium. Classification (GTDB taxonomy): domain Bacteria; phylum Patescibacteriota; class UBA1384; order VFKW01; family VFKW01; genus CAYZYR01. The sequence goes on from CAYZYR010000006.1 coordinate 33,892, forward strand.
GTTTTTGCCTTTGATCCAAAGCAGGTATTCGTCAATGCTCTGTGAGGTTGAATTTTCGAAAAATGACTGATTAATAGCGGATTGGACAACTCTTGCCTTTTCACTGTCAGATAAGGTGACGACCGAGTCCAGGTCTTTTCCTAAATATTTGGGGATTTCATTGACTATTTTACTGTAAGTGTTTTCTTGAGAAATTAGTCTTTTTAACAGTGTGGGGTCAGTTATTTTAGCATTAATGGTATAGGCGATTATTAACAAAACTGTGGCGGGAATAATGATTATTGATATGGTCCAAATTAAAAATCTTTTCATTTTATTGACCTCCAGATGGGATTGTAGATAATGATGTATTTTTATTTTAACACTATTTTGATTTTATGTATGCAAGTTTGACTATAGGTGAATATGACTCTACAATTAATGAGTAAGGAGTATTATGAAGACAATACGCGAGGCAGAACTAAAAGGTAAAAAAGTGATTTTAAGAGTAGACTTTAACGTGCCGCTTAAGAAATTGGAGACAGGGGAGACGGTTGTTGCGGATGATAGGAGGATAGCGGCTGCTTTACCAACGATCAAATATCTGATTGAGAATGAGGCTAAATTGATTATTATTTCTCATCTGGGTAGACCGGAGGGGAAGGTTGATCCGCAATATTCACTGGATCCGGCGGTTTTGCGGTTACAGGAACTTTTGGGAAAGATCATAGTTAAGTGTTATTCTTTTGGGGGCGAGGTAGAACAGTGCGTGGCTGATATGCAACCGGGAGATGTGGTGGTTCTGGGTAATTTGAGATTTGACCCGGGAGAGGAATCGAATGATCTGGAATTTTCGAAGAAATTAGCGTCATATGGAGATGTGTATGTAAATGATGCCTTTGCGGTTAGTCATCGGGCCCATGCATCGGTAGAAGGGATTACGCATTATTTGCCGAGTTATGCTGGATTTTTAATGGAGAAAGAGGTTGAGAATTTAGGAGGGTTAGTTAAGAGCCCCGAGCATCCGTTTGTGTTGATAATGGGTGGAGCTAAGGCGGGTGATAAAATCCCGGTTATTAAAAATTTAGAGAATAATTTTGATGCTATTTTAATGGGCGGGGCTATAGCGAATACTTTTTGCAAGGCTGCAAAGGGCTATGATATTGGAAGTTCTAAGTTTGAACCAGATAAAGTTGAGGAGTCTAAGATAATTTATGATGAATTGATGGCGAATGGGAAAGAAATATTTTTACCAATAGACGGGACGGTTTCTAATCAGTCTGACGGCAAGGGCGAGATCTTAAAGATTGATTTGGGTAGCAAGATGGATCCGTCTTGGATGATTTTAGATATTGGGCCTAAAACTCTTGAGCAATATAATAGAGAGGTTTTGATGGGGGCGAAGACGATTTTGTGGAATGGAAATATGGGAATGAGCGAGGTTAAGCCTTTTGACGAGGGCTCTGTAGGACTCTTGAATGTTATCGCGGAAGCGACGTCGAATGGGGTGACTTCGATAGTTTGTGGAGGTGATACGGCTGGATTGGTCCATGAGTTGGGCTATGATGATAAAGTGAGTTATATTTCGACTGGCGGAGGAGCGGCACTGGAGCTTTTGACGGGTATGGATCTGCCGGGGATTAAGGCGTTAGAAAATGGAGCCACTGGGTAGATATCTTTTATATAAAGTTTCACCAATGGCTATCGTGTCTATAGTAGTTTTTTGGATACTTATAAGCGATGATAAGAGTCGTGAGAGTAATTTTATTTTTAATTTGTTTTTTAGTTTGGGTTGGCTGATGTTAGTATTAGTTTTGGGTGTTATTAAATATAAGTTGAGAGAAAAGAGTCGGGAGTAAAGGTGTCGGGATAATAAATTAGGTATTTATATTTTGAAGATTTTTAAAGAAGTTCGGTTGTGGATTGCCGGGCTTCTTTGTGTTTTGAGTGGGTTTGGGCTTGACAGAGGAGTGATTTACTATAATAATGTTGAGTTCTACAGGCTGTGTGTGAATATCAGATTCTGGAGGTGGATGATATGTCTGTGGTGACAGCACCTAATAAGGTTGTGTCCAAGGTGACAGTCTTAGCATACAAGATGCTCCTTAAATTTACTGGATATGGCCCTGATTCAATGTTTATTGACCAGGCTGTAATAACTGAATTTGAGGATGGTTCTCTTGGCGTAGAAACCTATTATACTGTCAACGGCGAGCACCCGATGATAAAGGATCATTTCAAAAATGAGCCTTTGATGCCTGGCTGTCTCTTTATTGAGATGGCTGCGCAAGCAGCATATCTTGGGGCATTGCAAAAACAGCTCGTTCGGCCTAAAATGATACGCCCTACTGATTACGAGGCGAAGATGGGCGAAGAAGCTTATCCTGGTGATCGTTTGGTAACAGTTTGCCATATACCGACAAGCATCAGGGCGAGAGCAATTAAGTCTAAAGACAGAAAAGGGATTGAGAGGCTGATAGATGTCTTTAACCAGCCTGTCTGCGTTTCATTATCGTTAGCAGAAGAGTCATGGGGAGGAAGTAGGGTTCCGGTGGCGACTGTCACGATTAGGGCTGTAGGAAAGCGGGAGGTTAAAATAACCTCTGGAGAGGCTGAACAAAGGTTGGCCGCCTAATAGCTATTAGGGCGCGGGTTCCTTAGTGAACCCGCGCCTGCTCTTTAATGTTTAATATGGTTACTGTATAATAATTGATTTTTAGCTTTATATCTGTTAAGCTTAAAAAGCTTTTAAAGATAAAAAAGGATATTTATGAAAACATCTATCAAAATATTGCCGAAATCAAGAATTAATTTAACAGTTGAATTGTCTGATGAGGAGATGGTTAAATATTATGATAGGGCTTTTGAGCGATTGGCGCCTTCTGTGAAGGTTAAAGGTTTTAGACCGGGCAAGGCTCCAAAGAATATTATTGAGAATATGTTAGGCAAGACAGCAGTTAAAGCGGAAGCTATCGAATTGGCTATTCAAGACAGTTGTATTTCTGGTTTGAAGGAGAACAATAAGGTATCGGTTGAATCTCCAAAAATTGATATTAAGCAAGATGAAGAGGGATTGGTTTATGACGCTGAGGTTGATGTTTGGCCAGAGATTGAGGTGGGTGAATATGAAAAATTGAAGGTTAAAAAACCGGTGGTAGAGGAAGTAAAAGAAAAAGAGATTAAACAGATTTTTGAGTATTTGCAAAAACAAAAAGCGACTACCAAAGAAGTGGATAGGCAGGCCAAGATGGGGGATTGGGTAACGATTGATTTTGAGGGTAAATTGAATGGTGTTGTTCAGGAAAATATGGTGAGCAAGAATCATCCGGTTATTTTGGGAAGTGGAAGTTTGATCCCGGGTTTTGAGGATGAGATTGTTGGAATGAAGAAAGACGAGGAAAAGACTTTTGAGATAAAATTTCCGAAAGATTATCACGAGAAATCTATTGCTGGCAAAAAGACCGAATTTAAGGTTAAACTTCATTTGGTTAAAGAAATGGAAATGCCAGAAGTCGATGATAAATTTGCTAAAGATTTTGGGCATGATGATGTTGTAAAATTGAGAGAGGCGATTGAGAAGGATCTTAGCAAGGAAAAAGAGGCCAAGAATAAGCAGATGATAGAGGGACTTGTGATCGATAAGGTTTTGACAGTGACTAAGACGGAGATCCCTGAGGCGCTAGTTGAGCAGGATTTGGATCGGATCATGCATCAGTTAGAGCATGAGGCAAAGAATTATGGTTTAACATTGGAACAATACTTGCTTAGTATGAAAAAGACACTGGAAGAGGTTAGAAAGGGCTGGAGAGAGCAAGCTGAGAAGAATGTGAAAATCGGGCTGATGTTAGGTGAAGTAGCTAGACGAGAAAATTTGGACAAAGAGGCTAAAGATATTGCGCAACAGGCAGTCGGTAAATTGATGGAAAAGATTGTCGGGTAAATGAAGATTTGAGAAAAAGGAAGGGGAGGAGAAAGAATGAGTTCAATTTTGGTACCAACCGTACTTGAGAAATCACAATTTGGCGAGAGGGCTTATGATATTTATTCGAGACTATTGAAAGATCGGATTATCTTTTTGGGTGGACAAATCGATGACACAGTGGCAAATTTGATAATCGCACAGATATTATTTTTAGACAGCGAAGACCCAAAGAAAGATATTCAATTGTATATAAATAGCCCCGGTGGATCGGTGACGGCCGGCTTGGCTATTTATGACACGATGGAATATGTGAAGGCTGATGTTTCTACAATTTGTGTTGGAATGGCTGCTTCAATGGGCGCTTTTTTGTTGGCAGGCGGGCAAAAGGGCAAGAGATTTGCATTGCCTAATTCTCGAGTATTGATCCACCAGGTTATGGGCGGGGCCGAAGGACAAGCGGCCGATATTGAGATCCAGGCTAAAGAAATTATTAGAATTCGACATCAGTTGAATGAAATTTTGGCTAAAAATACTGGCCAGAAGGTTGAGAAGATTGAGCGCGATACGGACAGAGATTTTTATATGTCTCCGGAGGAGGCTCTGAATTATGGTTTGGTTGACAAAGTTGTTGCGAAATAGTTTTGCGATTTTTGCTAAAAGAGGGGTGGCAACGGAAGCTGAGAGAAAATTCTAAAGTGTTGACATTTATATCTTAAAATGATAAGATTAAATGGTACTGAGGAGGGACTGGAAGAGTATAAAAGGTAGGAGCCAGTAGAAATATTGTAAACCTACTTACATAGTAGGTTGACAGATTTTTATTGACTGCTAAAATAAATAAGTCAGTCAGTGAACATTGATAACTTAATCAAAGCAATATTTTACGTCAGTGAAAAACACGAAAACCAAACTTTGATTAAGATGAAAATCTTAGTTATTGCGCGGTTATAAGAATGTGCTTCGTAACAAATCGCCTCGCAAGAGTCGACATGGATGCGAAGTCAAATAAGATCTCCATTCTATATGAGAGTTTGATCCTGGCTCAGGATGAACGCTGGCGGCGTGCCTAACACATGCAAGTCGAACGACCCAGCACCATGAGGTTCATGCAATCTGTTTGAGGTTGTGATTTGGACAGTATGGTGCTGGGTAGTGGCGAACGGGTGAGTAACGCGTAGGAATCTGCCCCAAACCGGGAAATACCCAGCCGAAAGGTTGGCTAATGTCCCATAGTCTCGCAAGAGTAAAGATTTATCGGTTTGGGAGGAGCCTGCGTCCTATCAGCTTGTTGGCGGGGTAAATGCCCACCAAGGCAATGACGGGTAGCTGGTCTGAGAGGATGGTCAGCCACAATGGGACTGAGACACGGCCCATACTCCTACGGGAGGCAGCAGTTGGGAATTGTACACAATGGGCGCAAGCCTGATGTCGCGACGCCGCGTGAAGGATGAAGGCCTTCGGGTTGTAAACTTCTTTTATCAGGGACGATGATGACGGTACCTGATGAATAAGCACCGGCTAACTACGTGCCAGCAGCCGCGGTAATACGT
>CAYZYR010000007.1:0-1630 GCA_964482785.1 uncultured Candidatus Saccharibacteria bacterium
CGCCATCCGACCCATCTAACAACAGATGTCTTAAACTGGATATAATTCCGCTCAGTACCCGTTGCCCTTTTTATAGTATTATTACCGCCAAACACAGCCCCGGAATAAGTATACATATCTTTCCACATATTCAGCCAATTTTGCTCGATCGCCGCCAGCTCGACATCTATATCTGCAGTCGACGCATAATTCCAGATAATTCGATAAATATATGTATTAGCACCGGAATAAGCTTGCACATCTTCTCTATTTAGAGTTAACTTCCGACTATCACAACCCGTCACATCCTTATAACTTCCGACCCAGCCTAAGTTAACATCTATCGGACAAACTTGCCCGCCAAACGTTAGCTTTACCGGTTTTGTTCCCGCCGCAAAAATCATCGTCACCGTCTGCCTCTTTGCCAATCGAATAATTAACGGCGACGCAGGTGGCGCCGCCAATATCGTCTCAGTCGTCGCCAACACCAACAAACCAAGCAGCAAAACTTTTCCAGTTACTCTAAAAATCCCTCTCATACAGATCACCTAACTTCAATCCGAAATTTCGGCGATTCCCCAAGATTATATATCTTTTTACCAGAAGGCTCATTGTCAATACTTACTCCGTCTCCAGTCGCCCCGATTTTCATATCCACACTAGCACGCTCGCCAGAGTTATTATCGATATTTCCTCTATTTCCCCTCGTAAAATAAAACATTACCAAACCAGCCAAAACAACCAAAAACAATATCAACAATTTTATCAAATGATATTTATAGTTTTTAAACACTAGTTCCCTCCTATAGCCGGTGATACGCTTGAATAAAAAATATAGTCGTCTCTACCCTCTCTTAACGCTTTTGCCATCGCCTTGTATCTCGACCTTTTGATGTTGTCGGCCGAATATTTTACCGCCAACTTCCCATATTTGTACGCTCTTATCTGATTATCCAACCAAGGGTATTCAGCCCTAACACTATCAATACTGTAAACACTGAGCAATAAACAAACTAAGGAAAAAACGAACATTGCTTGCCCAAAAAGTCTCATTTTAAAAACCGTTTTTAACCTCGATAAACCCAGTCTTTTCAAAAACGCTTTAATGTATATGTCCATTGACTTTCCATTTTGTTACTATCATATTATAATCAGCAGACCCTAAGTGCCCATCCCTCTGACCCTGATGATCTCCCCAGTCAATTCTAGTGATACCATCAGTGTCCGTGGTAGCACAAGTAGCGCAAATACGGCCATTTGCCCTACCCCATCTGATTAATTCATCAACCGCACCCTTTGCGTACCAAGTCTCATATGTTATCTTTTCTTTCGGATTCGTTAACTGATTAATGCTACTTATCTCCCTGATCCTTTGAAATGCAAACGCATTTGCACTACCAACTACTCCATCCCAACCTGGAGTATCACCCGTAACCTCAGTAGCGATCCATTCCTCCGAAAAATCTCCTGGATTACTACCGGCAGTAGGATCTTGTTCATGAGCTACAATCAATTTTATCTTGCCGTCCAGACCGTTAAAAAACCAGATCGCGCCTGCCACAAGCAGTAAAACTATAGAACTATAAAAAAGCACGCCAGTTTTAGTAATTTTTGGCTTTACCATTCTTCCTCCTTTTTTATTAATATTATA